>CAOJND010000052.1 GCA_948439445.1 uncultured Eubacteriales bacterium
CTTGCCACCTCCCGGCGAACCGGGTCAAAGCAGGACACCGTGATGGCCTCCGGGGTGTCGTCAATAATCAAATCCACCCCGGTAATCGTCTCCAGGGTACGGATATTCCGGCCCTCCCGGCCGATGATCCGCCCCTTCATCTCATCGTTGGGCAGGGCAACCACCGAAACCGTCGTCTCAGCGGCATGGTCGGCGGCACAGCGCTGAATGGCTGTGGCAATAATTTCCCGTGCGGTCCGGTCGGCTTCGTCCTTGAACTGCGCTTCGATCTCTTTGATCTTCATGGCAGAATCATGCCGCACATCGTCTTCCACACTTTGCAGCAGCAACTGCCTGGCCTGTTCCTGGGTCAACTGGGAAATGCTCTCCAAGGTAGCCATCTGCTCATGCTTTAGCTGATCTACTTCAGCTTGTGTCTGGGCCACGTTGGCCAGCCGGAGGTTCAGCTCTTCATCTTTGCGTTCGTAGGCGTCCGCCTTTTTGTCCAGGGATTCTTCTTTCTGCTGTAGGCGGCGCTCCTGCTTGCTCAGCTCCGCCCGGCGCTCTTTTACTTCACGCTCATACTCTGTGCGCGATTTATGGATCTCGTCTTTGGCTTCCAGCAGCAATTCTTTTTTCTTGTTCTCGCCGCCGCGAATCGCCACATTGATAATGCGGGTTGCTTCTTCTTCCGCAGAGCCGATCTCCCGTTCGCCCACCTTTTTGCGATATCCCACGCCCAGGACAAACATCAACACGGCCACAACTAGAAAAGCTACAACCAGCAGAATAATCTGTAACGGTCCCATAACTGCAACACACCTCCTTGAAAAATAATTGGCAAAGGCAAGGGGTGGTGCCAAAGGGCCACATGTGTAAAATTTGGCATAAGAAAGCCGCCGGTTCCCCTCCGGCAAGCCCATGTTTGTCAAAGAAAACGCCATGCGGCGCATTTTGCAGTCCCCAGCACCATGCCGGGTCAAAGGAAAACGTCACGCGGATACCACCGGCAACGTATACCAATCCGTCTTTATTTTACTGACATCAGGCCAGATTGTCAAGCATATTTGCACAAAAACCATGCAAGTTTTGCAGCATCTTTGCCCAAGCGCGCTTCTGGTCCCGTCGATGCGAACCAGAAAGAAAAATGTTGCCTTTTGCCTAATGATCTGATATATTATAAATAAAGGTAAAAATTTGGAAAATCCTGAGATTTACAGGCTGCAGGCGGGGCCTTGCTCCATGTGTCGCCTCTGCGGTGAAATATTTCAATTGCTTTTCCCACCGGCTGTACAATTGGGAAAAGTGTATGACAGCAGAGCTTGCGGCGCGGGACCACCGCGCCAGCTTTTGCATACAGAAACGGAAAAATGACGTTTGCACGCATCTGGAAATTTGGGGATTTGGACAGGGAGGTCTTAACCAATGGCAGATAGACGGGGCGCCATCTGTGGCGCGTTGCTAGCCATGGCCGTGGGCGACGCCATGGGATATCCTGCCGAACGCAAAACCCTGGCGCAGATGCGCCAGGACTACGGCCCCGGAGGGCTGATGGGCTTTGACCTGCTCAACGGCCACGCCCATATCACCTCCTATACCCAGCTAGCAGCCTACACAGCCAATGGACTTTTAATCGGTATCTCTGGTGGACAAGCCAAAGGACCGGCCATACCCCTGGTGCGTCAGATTGAGCTGGCCTGCCGGGAGTGGGCAAGAGGACAGATGTACACCGCCGAGCCGGAACCGGAGGTCTGCTGGCTTTCCAGCGTTCCCGAGATGCGGCAGCCTTGTTGTATGGACACTATGGTATGGGACGCGCTGGCAAGGGGCAAAACCGGTACGCTGGAGCATCCGCGCAACCGGCTGAAAACGGCGGGTTCTCTGACCATGGCGGTTCCCATCGGCTTACTGCTGGATCCCAGCCGGTATGCCCAGGGCGCCATCCACCGGTTGGGCGCAGAGGCCGTGGCCCTGACCCATGGCAATCCCACCGCCTTTTTGTCCGGCGCTATGCTGACGCATATCATCAGCCGGATCACCTGGGGCGGTGTGACGGAGCTGTGGCAGTTGGTGCGAGAGTGCATCAATTTACTAAAGGATTATTTTAGCCAGGAATATCCCCAGGCGGTGGAGATGGGAAAGCTGCTGCAAATGACCATGGAGTTAGCCTGGGTACAGCGGTCTTCCAACTGCGACGCCATGGAGCAGCTGCGCTGCGACAATTGCAGCGAGATTTTGGCCGGTGCTTTGTATGCCTGTCTGATCAATCCGGCGGATTTCGACGGGGTGATGATCACCGCCGTCAATCACTCCGGCCGGAGCGCCGCGGTGGGGGCAATCGCCGGGGCCATCGCAGGCGCCATGATGGGCGGCGACAGCGTGCCGGAATTCTATTTGGAATCTCTGGACGTCCGAGGAGCCTTGGAGCAACTGGCAGGGGATCTATATCAGGGAAGTCTAAAACGAGGCGGCGCAATTTTCGACGATGTGTGGGACAAGCGGTACGGTCGTGCGGGCCGGTAAACGCCATTCGGGATAAGAAACCAGTGGGTTTGTCGAAAAAATCTACAAAAAACTTGCAAAAAGCCCTTGCAAAACCAATTAGATGGTGCTATAATATACGCAATCTACCGTAGACTTTACGAAAGAGAGGGGCCTGCCCCTCTCTTTCTTGCTGGAAGAGGCGATATGTGATGAAAACAACCCAATACGTCCGCAGTTTTGCGCAGCCCATTGTAGAGGCCCACGGCTGCTCCTTGTGGGATGTGGAATATGTTCGGGAGGGGGGCGACTCCTTCCTCCGGCTGTATATTGATAAGGAAGGCGGCGTGGACATTAACGACTGCGAGGCAATCTCCCGGGCTATGGATCCCATTTTAGACGAAAAGGATCCCATTGCCGAATCCTATCATTTTGAGGTCTGCTCGGCAGGGTTGGAGCGGGCGTTGAAACGTCCCGAGGATTTTGCGCAGTTTATGGGCAGTCCGATCTTAGTTAAGCTCTATCGCCCCCGAAACGGCGTCAAAGAACTGCCCGGGATACTACTGGGCTATGACGGCGGTCGCGTTACCGCCCAGTGCGGCGATGAGACGATCACCTTTGAGAAATCGGAGGTCGCCCTGGTGCGGCTCCGTGTGGAATTCTGAATTGGAGGAACAACAACAATGGCCAGAAATACCAGAGCCAAGAAAACTCAGGAATCTCCCCAGCTCAACATCGGAGCGGAGATTTTTGCCAGCCTGCGGGATCTGGAAAAGCTCAAGGGCATTCCTGTGGACTATATGGTGGATCGCTTGAAGCAGGCGATGACCAACGCATATCGGAAAGATCGGGAGGACCACAAGGACGTGGTCGCCGAAAACGTGGTGGTAGAACTGAGTGAGGCCGGATTGTCCATGCACCTGGTAAAAACCGCTGTGGAAGAGGTGGAGGACAAGGCCTGTCAGATTCAGTTGGACGCCGCCCGGAATTATAATCCCAACGTACAACCTGGAGAATCTGTAATTATCCCGGTAAAATATGATGATTTTGGCCGTATTGCGGCCCAGACCGCCAAGCAGGTCATTATCCAGGGCATTCGGGAAGCCGAGCGGGGCGCAACCTATGAAAGCTACTCCTCCAAAGCACAAGAGCTACTTACCGGCGTGGTACAGCGGCAAGAGCCAAATGGGGATATCTTTCTTCTTATTGGCCAAGGGGCGGAGCAGTCCATGGCCGTTCTGCGGACCAGTGAGCAAATCCCCGGCGAATCCTATGCGCCCAACAGTATGGTTCGGGTGTATGTGCTGGAGGTGCACAAGTCCGGCCGCGGTCCCATGATTCAGGTATCGCGCACCCATCCCAACATGATTCGCAGGCTTTTCGAGCTGGAGACACCGGAAATTGCCTCCGGCGAGGTGGAAATCCGCAACATTGCCCGGGAGCCGGGATCCCGCTCCAAAATGGCTGTCCGGGCCACTCGGGAGGACGTGGATCCGGTGGGCGCTTGTGTTGGTCCCCGGGGCGGCCGCGTGGGCGCTGTTGTCGACGAGCTTCACGGGGAAAAGATTGATATTGTGGTGTGGAGCGAAGATCCCACTGAATATGTCCAGGCGGCGCTCAGTCCCGCCGATGTGCTCAGCGTCACCCCGGTGCCTGGGCAGAAGGCCTGCCGCGTGGTGGTGCCCGATGATCAACTCAGTCTAGCCATCGGCAAGGCGGGCCAAAACGCCCGGCTGGCAGCCCGGCTGACCGGTTATAAAATTGATATCAAGCCCGCTTCCCAGGCTGGCGAACCACCTTTGGAAGAACCCCAGGAGGAAGCGGAAGCAGAATAATTGGAAACCCATGGGAAAGGAGGGGGCAAAATGCCAAAGACGATTCCCCAGCGGCAATGTATGGGCTGCCGGGAGCGCCGGCCGAAGCAGGAGCTGATTCGGGTGGTTCGCAGTCCGGAAGGGACGGTGAATCTGGATTTCCGGGGCAAGGCCAATGGGCGTGGCGCCTATCTCTGTCCCAATCCGGCGTGTCTAAAAAAAGCCATCCGCTCCAAAGCGCTGGAACGGAGTCTGGAGATTCCAATTCCGGAGACCGTGTACCAGCGGCTCGCACAGGAAATGGAGGGCGATGACCACGGATAAAGCGCTTCGTTACGTATCTCTCGCCCGGAAGGCCAATCTGGTGGAGCTGGGAGAAGAACCTGTGGGTACAGCCACCCGGATGCACCGGGCCAGGCTGGTGATTGTGGCCGCCGACGCCTCTGCCCATACCTGGCATCGTGCCCAGGGTTTTGTGGCCGGCACCGGCCAGCATTGCATCCAGGTCCCCTTTTCCAAAGAACAGCTTGGCGCAGCGGTCGGGCGCAGTAGCTTGGCTTTGGCTGCATTTGCAGATCCGGCCCTGGCCCTGGCCTTTGTAAAAGCTTTGGACGCGCCGCAGCAGTATGAAGCCATAGCCGCCGATTTGGCAATGCGATCCAACCGGGTCAAGCAGCGGCGGCAAGAGAAAAAGGCCCGCCGGAAAGGCCCGGCCAACGGTCCTCGGACCGATAGGAAGAAGTCTTGACTTTTGGAGGTGTATATATGAGTTTAATTAAGTATCGTTTGCGGGATGTTGCCTCAGATTTTGGGACGACGCCCAAGGAGATTACGGAGATCATCTCCAAGTATTTTGAAAAGCCCCGTTCCAACACCCAGGTGTTGACAGACGAGCAGCTGAATGTGGTGTTTGACTGTATGACCAAAAACCACCAGATCGATTCTTTGGAGCAGGTCTTTGCGGCAACCCCCAAGGAAACACCGGCCCCCCAGGCGGCGCCGAAAGCGCAAGCCGCCCCGGCGGAAGCGCCGCAGCAAGAGACCAAGCCAAATCGGGAGCAGAAAAAAGAACCGTCTAAGCAGCAATCCCAGCAGCCCCAGCGGCAGAAGCCCCAGGGTCCGGCCGCGCCGGCCGCCGCCCAGACGCAAAAGCCCCAGGAGCGCAAACGGGAACGCCGGGTGGTGGATACCTCTGCGGTGCAGGTGAACGCAGCCCGATTTGACGATCGGGTGGACAGCCTTGTCTCCGAGCGGGTGCAGAATTACGCCGGCGGCAAGCAGCGTATCGGCGGCAAAAAGCAGCAGCAGAATAAAAAAGGGAACCGGTTCCAGGGTAATAAGACCCGCAATGAGGAGCAGGAGAAAATGCGCCGGCTCCAGATGGAGGTGGCCCGGAAAGCGCCTACCACTGTCCGGATTCCGGAGGAAATTACCGTGGGCGAGCTGGCTTCCCGGATGAAGAAGACCGCCAGCGAGGTCATTAAGTTTTTGATGCGCAACGGCGTGATCGCCGCCATCAATCAGAGCATTGATTTTGACACTGCCGAATATGTGGCCACAGAGATGGGCTGCAAGGTGGAAAAAGAAGTCACTGTCACCATTGAAGAGCAGATTATCGACGATCACGTGGACACCGCCGAGGAATTGCAATCCCGTAGCCCGGTGGTTGTGGTCATGGGCCACGTGGATCACGGTAAGACCAGTCTGCTGGACGCGGTGCGCAAGACCAATGTGGTCTCCGGCGAGGCCGGCGGCATTACCCAGCACATCGGCGCCTACACCGTACAGGTGGACGGCAATCCCATCACCTTCCTGGATACCCCGGGCCACGAGGCGTTTACCTCCATGCGGGCCAGAGGCGCCATGTGTACGGACATCGCCATTTTGGTGGTGGCGGCGGACGATGGCATCATGCCCCAGACCGTGGAGGCGATCAACCATGCCAAAGCCGCGAAAATTCCCATCATTGTGGCCATCAATAAGATGGATAAGCCCGGCGCCCGGCCGGACCGCATCAAGCAGCAGCTGATGGAATATGAGCTAATTCCCGAGGAGTACGGCGGCGATACGGTGATCTGCCCCATCTCCGCCAAGGCCGGCACGGGAATTGACAGCCTGCTGGAAATGGTGATCCTCACCGCCGAGGTGCAGGAGCTGAAAGCCAATCCCAATCGCCCCGCCAAGGGCACTGTCATCGAAGCCCGGCTGGATAAATCCCGTGGTCCCATTGCCACGCTGCTGGTGCAGAACGGCACTTTGAAACAGAGCGACAGCATCATTGCCGGCACTGCGGTGGGCCGCGTCCGGGTGATGACCAACGACAAGGGCCGTACTGTGAAGACGGCCGGTCCTTCCCAGCCTGTGGAGATCACAGGCCTTGCCGATGTACCTACGCCCGGCGATGAGTTTAACGTGGTTTCCGACGAGCGCATGGCCCGGGAGCTGGTGGAGCAGCGCCGTCAAGCGGAAAAGGACGCCGCCGCCAGGCAGAATACCAAGGTCACCCTGGACAATCTGTTCTCTAAGATGCAAGAGGGCGAGATGAAGGAGCTGAATCTGATCGTCAAAGCAGACGTGCAGGGCTCCGCCGAGGCCGTAAAGGCCAGCCTGGAGAAGCTAAGCAACGAGGAGGTACGGGTTCGTTCCATTCACACCGGTGTCGGCGCTATCAATGAATCCGATATTTTGTTGGCTTCCACCGCTGGAGCCATTATCGTCGGGTTCAACGTCCGGCCGGATGCCGCCGCCCAGGCAAGCGCCCAGCGGGCAAATGTGGACATCCGGATGTACCGGGTGATCTACGACGCCATTGACGAGATTGAGTCCGCCATGAAGGGTATGCTATCGCCCAAATTCCAGGAGATCATCATCGGCCACGCCGAGGTCCGGCAGACCTACAAGGTTTCCGCCATTGGTACAATCGCCGGTTGTATGGTCAAAGACGGCAAGGTGTCCCGGGACGCTCAGGTCCGTGTGCTGCGGGACAATATTGTTCTGCACCAGGGTGAGGTAGGTTCCCTACAGCGGTTTAAGGATTCCGTCAAGGAAGTCACCGCCGGATATGAATGCGGCATGAGCATTCTCAAATACAACGACATCAAAGTTGGCGACGTGTTTGAGTGTTTCGCTATGGAGCAAATTAAGCAGTGAGCCACAAATGTCCCCGCCGGGCCGCCTGCGCGGTGCGGCGGGGATTTCGTAAGAAGGGTTAAGGAGAACAAACAATGGCATCAAATCGAATTGGACGCATCAATGAGGAAATCCAGCGGGAGCTGTCTACGCTGCTTCGGAATTTGAAGGATCCCCGGGTCCAGGATACCATGATTTCCATCACCCGGGTGGATACCACCCCAGATCTGCGGTACGCTCGGATCTATGTGAGTTTTTTGGAGCCGGAACGGGTGCAGGACGCCATGAAGGGGCTAAATTCCGCCGGCGGCTTCCTGCGCCGGGCACTGGGGCAGGCGCTGCAGCTGCGCTATACCCCCCAGCTTCAGTGGGTTCTGGACGACTCCATCACCTATGGCGCCCATATGTTGGAGCTGATTCACAATCTGGAGGTATCGGAACATGAAAGCGATGACCAGGACTGAGACGGCAGCCTGGCTGGCCGGGCACGACAACTACTGCATAATAAGCCATTGCAGGCCCGACGGCGACACCATCGGCAGCACCGCCGCCCTTTGCCTGGGCCTGCGAAAGCTGGGAAAAACCGCTGTGATTTTGGAAAATCCGGATATTACGCCGAAATTCTCCCCCTACCATCAAAATCTCACCGTCCCCCAGCCACTGGAGGGCGCACTGTTGGTGACGATAGATGTGGCGTCGCCCAATATGCTGCCGAAAAACGCCAAGGCCCTGCTTTCGCAGATCGCCCTGCGAATTGATCACCACGGTACTGCCATGGCGTTTACGGAGCTGGAGCTGGTGGATCCCGACGCTGGCGCCTGTGGAGAGATCGTATACGACGTGCTGATGGAGCTGGGCATTGCGCTGGATCCTCCGCTGGGGGAAGCACTGTATGTGGCGGTGTCTACGGATACCGGCTGCTTCCGCTATGCCAATACCACCGCCCACAGCTTTTCCGTTGCCGCCGCCTGCGCGGCCTCCGGCGCCGACCTGTTCCAGGTTAACCTGGCGTTCTTTGAAACCCACCGCCTGCCTAAGCTGCGGTTACAGGGTTGGATGGTGGAGCACACCCGCTTTCTGGCCCAGGGGCGGTTGGCCATCTGCGCTATCCCCCGGTCGATAGAGCAGGAGCTGGGCGTCAACGAGGACGATATGGACAACATCTCCGGCTTCCCCCGGAGCATTGCCGGGGTCTGCATGAGCGCCACCCTGCGCCAGACCAAGGATGGCCTGACAAAGCTCTCCATTCGGGCAGTGCCCGGCTACGACGCAGGGGCCATCTGCGCCAAATTTGGCGGCGGCGGTCACAAAGGCGCCGCAGGGGCTATAGTTTCCATGTCCATGGAGGAAACCCTTCCATTGCTGGAGGCCGCCATGCTGGAAGTGGAGGCCGCCGGATGAACGGCATTGTCATCGTGGACAAGCCCCAGAATTGGACCAGCCAGGATGTGACCGCCCGGCTACGCCGGGTGTTCCAGACCAGGCGAATCGGTCATGGCGGCACCCTGGATCCCATGGCCACCGGCGTTTTGCCGGTGTTCGTGGGCAGGGCTACCCGGGCGGTGGAGTTCTTCGAACACGCGGACAAACGGTACGAGGCCACCCTGCGGCTGGGCCTTTTGACGGACACCGAGGACATCTGGGGCCAGACGTTGGAGCAGCGGCCCGTCTCTCTGACCCGGGAGGCGTTGCTGGCAGCGCTGCCCCGGTTTGTGGGGGATCTACAGCAGATTCCCCCTATGTACTCCGCCATTAAGGTGGATGGCCGCAAGCTCTATGATCTGGCAAGATCCGGCCGGGAGGTGGAACGCGCCCCCAGACAAATCACCATTTTCTCCCTGGAGCTGCTGGCGTTCGACGGGACCGACGCCCGTCTGGCCATCCACTGCTCCAAGGGCACCTACATCCGCACCCTGTGCAAAGATATTGGCCTTGCCCTGGGCTGCGGAGGCTGTATGGCGGCGCTGCGGCGGGTTTCGGCAGGGGCGTACGCCATTGGGGATGCGATCCCTCTGGAAGCCCTATTGGCCGCTTCTGAGGACGGTCAGAACATGGAAAGCTATCTGCATCCAGTGGACAGCCTGTTCACAGACCGGCCCGCCATCACCCTGACCGAAAATCAGGAGAAGCGGTGCCGTAACGGCAACGCTTTTACACTTAAAATTGCCCCAGGCGAATATCGTGTCTATGGCGCCTCGGGAGAATTTCTCATGCTGGGCCGGGTACAGGGCAGTGTTATGACCACCGTCAAAAGCTTTTTTGAGGTATAGAAATTTTTTCAACTCCCATGGGACTGCTAAAAATGCGCCCCATGGGAGTTTGCAACCTTTTTGTCCACCTTTTTATTGACAAACGTTCTTTCCTCAGATATAATATACAATGTAAGTTGTTCACATGCTGAATACCAGATCAAATCTGGTAACGGGAGAACCAATTTTTGGGGTGAATTCGCGGCCACGCGATAGGGGACTTCCGCTCCGAACCCGACAGCTAATCTCGTAAGCATTAGGGAAGGTCAAGCTGGTATATTTCAGATGCCCTGGCAACAGGACATTTATTTTCATATACTTTTTTTACCTCCCCGTGATCTGTGGAGGTGTTTTTTTATGACAATGGGTACGATTTTTTGGCTTCTGACGGCGTTGGTGTGCCTGATTTTCCTGATCATCTCCTGGCGAGTGAAGGAAAAGGCCAATCAAAGCTTCTCCGACTATGCCATTGGCGCTGGGTCCTTTAACATGTGGCTCATCTTTTTCACCCAGTTCGCCAGCATCATGGGCGTGTCCAACTTCTTTTCCCACGCGGGCAACGCATATGAACAAGGCGTCGGAATTCTAGCGTTTATTCTAGGCGAGCAGGGTTCCAAGGTCGTGTTTGCCTTGACGCTGGCGGGATTGATCGGTAAATTTACATACAACACTCTGCCAGAGCTAATCGATGATCTGATTGTCCGGGATAAGCTGACCCGGGCCATGGCCAGTATCATGGCCTGTCTGATTATGGTAGCCTCCGTA
The DNA here is from genome assembly GCA_948439445.1 of uncultured Eubacteriales bacterium. Lineage (GTDB taxonomy): Bacteria > Bacillota > Clostridia > Oscillospirales > Oscillospiraceae > Faecousia. Next base: position 10,418 of record CAOJND010000052.1, read on the forward strand.
GGCGGTCAGGCAAAAGCCTTCGGTGATCTGTTC
>CAOJND010000053.1 GCA_948439445.1 uncultured Eubacteriales bacterium
GGGAAGCTGCACGCTGGCCCTACGGCTACCGGCGGACAACTCATAAAAGTCCAGTAGATAGCCACCCTCGTCATATTCCTGAGTAAGCACACCATTTTGTGCCGGAATCGGGATCGCGGTCCCATCCCCATTGGGATACAGCTCCTTTATCTCTCCCCCGATTTTCCCAAACAGCAGATGGTTAATCCCATCGTATTCCGTCCAATAGTAATTTTCTCCCCAAGTAATGATGCCTAGGCCAACGCCGCTATACAGCAGATCGCCGGTTTCACTATCATAGAAGCTTTGGTCCCCGTTATCCTGAGAGCACTGTACTACACGGCCATCGAACAGTAAGCCGCCAGCGGTAAGCGAGCCATGGGCCGGTTCCACCAGTAGACGTGACGTTTGGGTAGCCGTATCCAAACGCCAAAGCCCTGACTCAGTACAGTAAAACACAGCGGATAGATCTTGTGCCAGATATACCTCCCCAACCGGCTCCTGGGGTAGTGAAATCCGCCGAACCTCCTTTAGCGAACGATCCAGCAGCACATATTCCATGCTTTTCCTCTGCCAAAGTGCGATTCCCTCCGGCCAAGTTACTGTGTTATCGGCCATCAAGCTGACATAACCCTCATAGGAGCCGGTTTGTATCACCGCATCCCCCCAAATTTCCGCAAGGGTTAGCGTTGCAAAGCCCTCTTCACTGGATGTAGAGAGCACCAGCTTTTCACCCATAAAACGAAATTCAGTCGCCATTTCATCGGGAATTTCATAAACGGTTAGCACCTGTGTCGGCTCGGGAAGCTGGGTTGGCTCCGTAGTAGACGTGTCTGTCGGCGCCTGCGTAGTCGGCGGCGCAGGCTCCGTGGTAGGTTCTTCCGGTTGCAGATCGCAGCCACACAGCAGCGCCGCCAGCGCCAGTGCTACCATCCATTTCTTTTTCATTGCCGCACCTCCATGATACGCTCCAACTCACTGATTTCGATACTGTTCCCAGGGCAAAGCTTCGTTCTGCTCCAGATCATACGCTCTGCGAATCGCATCGCATATAAGGCCCAATTTCTTTTGCAGGGTTTCCGTATCGAACAGCGTCTGGCTGTCCTGCCGGACCGCCGCCTGGAAAATGGACGCCCGATCCTCCGCGCCGCTGGTCATGGCCCAGGCGCTGAGGAACACAGGATCCTCCCCATTCAAATACGCGCTATCCTCCTGCTCCGCATTTGCGGGGCTGTATTGAAACGCGTCGGGATTGATGCTGCTCCACCGGTCATACAGCTGGGTCTTGGCAAAAATCCGGTTGTCAATGACATAACTCAACTGATGGTAGAACGCCTCCCCCAAATCCTGCCCCATTTCCAGTAAAATTACAGGGCCAGTCTCCGTCCAATAGGTCAGGCCGCCAGAGGGAATCTCCGTCTCCAGGTTTAAAACCAAACCCAGCTTTAAATTTCCATGGGTCTGCGGCAAAAAATCCTTAGGCAGTTCCTTTAAAACCTGGGTCAAACGATCCAGGTTTGTCTGATACAACGAGGTCTGGTAGGGAATCTGGAAGTTAATCTCCGACAGCTCCGGCATATCCAGTTGCTTCCAAATCAATACCTGCACCCCATATGTCTCAGAGAGTTGTTCCGCTTCGGACTGTATCTTCTTCAGTCCTTCCAAATCCGGATTCTGGGCCGTATAGCGAGGCCCTGTATACATTCTGGTATCCCCTAACCTGTGCGCGCCCAATTCCCAACAATAGAGCAAATTGTCCTGTTGATTGCGAAACCAGATTTTTTCCTGATGGGCTAGAAAACTTCCATACTGCGCCGCCTGCCCGGGCAGCGTCACGCTGGCTGTCCGATTACCAGAGGTCAGATCGTAATAATCCAGCACCGCGCCATTGGCGCCGTCATAGCAAAACAGCAATCCCCCCAACTTCAGCATGGGAATGCATGTGCCCGTTTCCAGAGGCGTCAGCTCCCGCTGGGTCTTTCCATCTGTGGAAAACAGGTAGTGTAGGATTCCATCGTCTTTCTGCCAATATTGGAAATGGCTCCAGGAATCCCCATCCACCACATCGGCGTGCTGCTGTCCGGTAACCGTGGAGACAAAACTCCATTCCCCATCGGCCTGGCATAAACGCAGCCAGGTCCCGTCCGCGCAGATGCCGGTTAAACTCGCCTGTTTTCCAGCCCGACCGCCCAACTGTTCTAGCTCTAGCTGCCGCAGCATTCGGGAAAGTCCCGTAGCCAGATCCAGCGCCCGAAGTCCTTGGTGATCCAAATAATAGGCCTCTTTTAAATCCGGCCCCAGCACCGGTTGCCCAGTCATCTCTTCCGGCATAGCAACCCGATCGATCTCCGACAAGGTGTCGTCTAGAAGCACCACCGCGTTATCCTGCCGGTCATAATAGGCAAGCTGATCTGAGCCGGCAGTCAGTCCAACTCCGCAGAGCGTCACAATCTCCCCTTTCGCCAAGGACTTCCCGGCCAGTGGCAGGACAACAGTCTCGGCGGTTCCCTCCGTGTTCACCGCCAGTATCGTATCCCCCTGGCAAAGCAGTTCATCATATCCCCCATCCAGGTCATAGGCATGCACCGCGTTGGCAGTGGCGCTTGCAATCTCCGGCGCCTCCGGGCAAAACTCCAAAACCGGGGTAGATTCGACAACGGGTTGGGAAGCCTCCGTCGTAGCGCCTGGGTCTGTGGTCTCATCCGGTGGCTCTATTGGGGATGTACAGCCGCACAACAGGGCAAACAACAACAGAAAAAAACAGCGTTTCATCGAATAAAATCTCCTTTCTGGAGGCCAAGTACAGGAAATTCACAAAATTGGAAATTCTCTGCCTTTGATGTTTTAATTTTACCGCCATTATACACCGTCTCCCCTATTTCATCAAGGGCTTTCTGGAAAAGAGTGGAGTGGACGGAAAGGCAGCGGGCAAATCCCCCTAAGCATGGGATAGTCCTCCCCTTTGGAATTGTGGGATCCTCCAAAAAATGGTAAAAGCAGAAATTATACTTTACAAAACTAGAGTGATAAAGTATAATCCCACTATCAAAGCCAAGTACCCTTGGCAAGAAGAGAGGAAGACTTCCTATGAAAAAGACATTTGCACTGGTGCTTGCCGCACTGACCACCACAGCCTGCTTGACAGGCTGCTCCAAAGCAAAACAACCGGATACAGCCTCAGACCTGGCCTACATACAAGATAAGGGAACTCTGGTGGTAGCTGTTACTGACTATGCTCCCATGGATTACGAGGATGAGAACGGCCAGTGGACTGGTTTTGACGCGGAATTTGCCAGACTGGTAGCAGAGCAGCTTGGCGTGGAGGCGGAATTTATCGAAATTGACTGGGATCGGAAGTTCCTGGAGCTGAACGCCAAGACCATCGACTGCATTTGGAATGGAATGACCATCACAGACGAGGTCACGCTGAATACCAGCTGCTCCAATCCCTATGTAAAAAATGCACAGGTCGTGGTGACCAACGTCAACGACGCTGGCAATTATACATCTGCCGAAGACTTGGCCGGTCTAACCCTGGCCGTTGAATCCGGCTCCGCCGGAGAGACCGCTTTGAAAGAATTGGAGATCACAGACTATGTTGCGGTCCGGAATCAGTCCACAGCATTGATGGAGGTGGCAGCCGGAACCGCGGACGCCTGCGTCATTGATATCACCATGGCAAACGCCATGACCGGCGAGGGCACCAGCTATGCGAATCTTTCCAAATGTATGGAGCTGACCAGTGAGGAATACGGTGTTGGCTTCCGAAAAGGCTCTGACATGACGGAAAAATTCAACGAACTAATGGCCCAGATGATGGAAGACGGCACCCTGGACGCCCTAGCAGAAAAATATGAGCTGACCCTGGTAAAGAACGGATAAGCTGGTCATGGAACTTTTTGGAACGGTTTCCTTAGAGTTGCTCCGGGGATTTGGACAGACACTGGAAATCTTTTTTCTGACTTTGGCATTTGCCATTCCCCTGGGGCTGCCCATCTGTTTCGGCAGTATGAGCAAATTTTTGCCACTTCGCATTCTAACCCGGAGCATCGTCTGGGTCATCCGGGGAACGCCTCTGATGCTACAGCTCATCGTGGTATTTTTTGGTCCTGGGCTACTATTTAGCCTGCCTGCCATGGGGCGAAAAGAGGCGGTGATTCTGGCCTTTTCCATCAACTACGCCTGTTATTTTTCCGAAATCTATCGAGGTGGTATTGAGAGCATCTCCAAAGGGCAATACGAAGCAGGTCAGGTGTTGGGTCTGACCCAAACCCAGATCTTCTTCCGGATCATTTTGCTACAGGTGGTCAAACGGGTACTCCCTCCCATGGGAAACGAGATCATCACATTGGTCAAAGACACTTCCCTTGCCCGGGTCATCGCTGTATATGAGGTAATGTGGATGGGCGAGTCGTTTATCAAAAGCGACGGATTGATCTGGCCCATGTTCTATACTGCGGTTTTTTATCTTTTGTTTAGCGGCGTACTGACGGTACTGTTCGACCGGATCGAACAAAAACTAGACTATTTTAGAGGTTAAGCTATGCCAGTATTAGAGGTAACCCAGATAAAAAAGAGCTTCGGCAGTTTGCCAGTTCTCAAGGGGATTGATTTTTCCCTGGAGCAGGGGCAGGTACTGGCGATCATTGGTTCTTCCGGCAGTGGGAAAACCACGCTGCTGCGGTGTTTGAACTTTTTAGAGACCCCGGACTCCGGGGAAATCACAGTCAATGGCCAGCGCCTACTCTGGGGAAACGAAGCGCAGATCCGGAAAAACAGGATCCATTTTGGTTTGGTCTTTCAAAGCTTTAATCTGTTCCACCAGTATACTGTCCTGGAAAACGTCACACTGGCGCCTACCTTATTAAAACGGGGGACAAAGGAGGAAATTCGAGCCAACGCAGAGCAGCTTTTGGCACAGGTGGGATTATCCAACAAGCAAGACGCCTACCCCTACCAGCTCTCCGGTGGTCAGCAACAGCGGGTTGCCATTGCCAGAGCTTTGGCATTACAGCCGGAGGTTCTGTGCTTCGACGAGCCAACCAGCGCCTTGGATCCGGAGTTGACCGGAGAGGTCCTACGGGTCATCCGCAGCCTAAAAAGCGGCCGCAATACCATGATCGTGGTAACGCATGAAATGGAGTTTGCAAAATGTGTGGCGGATGTGGTAATATATATGGCAGATGGGAAGATTGAGGAAATCGGGACACCGGAGGAAGTTTTCGATTCTCCTCGTAGTGAAAAAACCCGCACTTTTTTGCGGGGCGCCCATACTAAATTTTAATGGGGGGCCGTCGCCATGCCGCACAAATGGAAGGAACAGAAGATTGAGGCGTTATACCGCTTGATTGCTGAACTGGACAGTCCGGAGCAATGCCGGAATCTGTTCGATGATCTTTGTACCAAGCGAGAAGTGGAAAAAATGGCCGAGCGGCTCTATGCCGCCAAGCTGCTGCTACAGGGGTATACCTACAATCAGGTTATGGCAGAAACAAATATCTCCACCGCAACCCTAAGCCGGGTGTCCCAGTGCGTTCAATACGGTCAGGGCTATTCCCAACTGCTGAAAAAACAAGATTAGGTTCCAATACATTTTCGTCAAATTCAACGACCTACAAAGCGCTTTACAGCGTCAGATCTGGTTTGCCAGCCGTTCTTAGAATGCCAACGTTGCGATTCTTAGGAGGGGCTGGCAAACCAGATCTTTTTTCACGTTTAGGCTGAGCGGCTTCTTAACGCAAATCGGAGATTTTTCCTTGACGGATGGGAAAAGATCAACTATAATGATAAAAGTTTTAATGATTTTCTCATGAGAAAGGACCGAAAACCATGGCAAAGGAATTTAAAATTACCAGTTTGCGGCTGGCGGATCTGGAAAAGGAACTGAATTACCTAAAGACCACTCGGGAACGTGAGATTGCCGCTATGATTGCGGAGGCCCGCTCCTATGGCGACTTGTCGGAAAACTCCGAATACGACGCTGCAAAAAATGAGCAGGCCAAACTCTATGGCCGCATTGCGGAAATTGAAAACATTTTGTCCCATGCGGTGATTATTGAGGACGAAAATGAAGCCACTGGCCGTGTGGGTTTGGGCTGCAACGTGGTGGTGCGGGATCCGAAAACCGGGGTCGAAACGGAGTATAAGATCACCGGCTCCCAAGAGGCCAATCCCATCGAGCACAAGCTGTCGGACGACTCCCCCTTTGGCCGGGCCATTGTGGGCAAGTCTGCCGGCGATACGTTTACTGTGAACGCTCCGGCCGGTGCTTTTGATTTGGTCGTCGTTACCGTGACGCGTGAGGGTTGAGTATGGCAAAGTTTGTACCACAGGCGCAGATGCCGCTAAGCGATCAGGTGCAGGTTCGCCGGCAAAAGCTGGCCGAGCTGCAAGAACAGGGTATGGATCCATTTACGCAGACAAAGTATGACGTTACCTCCGATGCTTCCACGATCCGGGAAAACTTTGAGACCATGGAAGGCGCCACCGTGTCCCTAGCAGGCCGGTTGATGAGCAAGCGCGGCATGGGTAAAGTGGTGTTCTGCGATTTGCAGGATATCACCGGCCGGATTCAGCTTTATGTCAAGCACGATGAGATGGAAGAAGACAGCTTCAACCGCTTTAAGAAAAACGATATTGGAGACATCGTGGGCGTCACCGGGGATGTGTTCCGCACGCAGCGAGGTGAGATTTCCGTCCGGGTGCATGAAGCGACGCTATTGAGCAAATCTTTACTGCCCCTGCCGGAGAAGTTCCACGGCCTGACAGATCGAGAGACTCGGTATCGCCAACGCTATGTGGATCTGATCGTAAACCACGAAGTAAAACAGACCTTTGTCAAGCGAAGCATGATCCTGCGGGAACTGCGTAGCTTTTTAGACAACCGGGGCTTTTTGGAAGTGGACACCCCAATTCTGACGCCTTTTGAGATTGGCGCAGCCGCCCGCCCCTTTTTCACCCATCACAATACCTTGGATATGGACATGGTGCTTCGGATTGAAACCGAACTATATCTGAAGCGGTTAGTCGTGGGCGGAATGGACCGGGTCTACGAAGTAGGTCGGATCTTCCGAAATGAGGGAATGGACCCCAAGCATAATCCAGAGTTCACCACCATTGAGCTGTACCAGGCGTACACCGATTTCCATGGGATGATGGATCTGGTGGAGGACATGATGAAGACCGTGGCAATGAAGGTCTGCGGTACTTTGACAATTCCCTACCAGGGCCAGACCATTGATCTGGGCCATTGGGAACGGATGACCATGGTAGAAGCAGTCAAGAAATATGCTGGCGTAGACTTTGGCGCGGTTGCCTCGGATGAGGAGGCAATTGCCCTTGCCAAAGCGCATCATGTGGAATTGCCGGAGATTCCCAGCAAAGGCGCAATTCTGGCGGAGTTCTTTGATGCCTTTGTGGAAGAAAAGCTGATTCAGCCCACGTTCATTTACGATTATCCAGTGGAAACCAGTCCCCTTGCTAAGCGCAAGCCGTCCGATCCTGGCTTCACCGAGCGGTTTGAGTATTTTATCAACGCCACTGAATTCGGTAACGCCTTTAGCGAGCTGAATGACCCAATTGACCAAAAGGGACGCTTTGAGCGCCAGGTAGCTGAGCGGAGAAAGCTAGATCCCAACAGCAATGCCCAAGTAGACTATGACTATGTCACGGCGTTGGAATACGGTCTACCGCCCACAGGCGGCTTGGGCTTTGGCGTAGACCGGCTGGTTATGCTTTTGACCGATTCCGCTTCTATCCGAGATGTTCTCTTGTTCCCCACGATGAAGCCGATTGATTGAGTAAGTTCGTATAAGTTCATACACAGAGACATACAGAGGGTTATGGAGGGTGCTTACCACAATTTATGAAAACCGCACCACAAAAGATGCGGCGTGATTATGCAAATCTTCATAAGTCTCCGTAGCTCTCTGTAAATCTAATTGAACACAAAAACCTGCCGCTGGGTGCTTTCCACAAGGAAGGCGCCCAAAAGTAGTTCTTACAGAAAAATGCACAAGATTTTTTGTGTTCATTATAGATATCAAAACATGGAAGGGGATGTTCATTATGCTGAAAATGATTAGAAATATATGTACTCAAACAGAACAGGAGGGAATTTGCATGGCGTAGTCCCTCCTACCTTTACTGGAGGAATTATGGATAAAATTAAGTTAGCAAGAATTGATGAAAGCAACTTTATTGAAGCATTTAACTTGAGGCTGGATGATGGGCAGGAAAGGTTTGTTTCCCATCCTATCAGGAGCTTGGCGCAGGCGTATGTTTACTATAATCAATGCTGCCCGTTTGGGATATATCTTGATGATAGGATGATTGGTTATGTGATGGTTATATACGACTACGAACTGGGAGAGTATAACATCTGGCACATGATGCTCGACAAAAAATATCAGCATAAAGGATATGGGCAGGCGGCAATGGAAAAATGCCTTTCCTACATCAAGACAAAACCATTTGGCCCGTCGAGTAAAGTTGTTCTGACGTGCAATAAAGACAATGTTGGTGCACTGCATTTGTATGATAAGTTTGGTTTTTCTGAAACTGGCAATATGGATGATGACGAAATAGAACTTGCACTGATGATGGAATAAAAAATACTGTGAGTGACGGCAGCAGGGAGAAAATTCTTCTTGCCGCTGTTTAAGGAGGAAAGTATGGCGCTGCTGATGGTACACCTTGAGACAGCATACCTTGCCGCCAATGAGCTGAAGCTCTCCGATATGTCTGCCTATTTGCTTGGAGCCATCGCCCCCGACGGCGTGCATATGCGAAGCCCGTACAGCGGCGAGATGAAGCAGGCAAGCCACTACGGGCTGCACGGAAAGACCGACCAAAGCGACAGCAAGGTGGCGCAAAAATTGTTGAGCCTTGTGGAAAAGGGCGACTATTTTCTTGGCTATGCGGTGCATCTCTATACCGACCCTGCTATGGTATAGGCACGTGTATCTGTCCGGCGGCGGCCGCCGTTATCGCAAACCGGACGGTTCACGCAACAGTGAGCTCTACTACGCCGAAACGGACAAGCTCGATCTTTGGCTGTACGACATATCCCCGCACCGTGCCGAAATATGGAGGCCGCTCGAGCATGCCCATGGAGAGGACCTGAAGGAACTTTCCGCAGCCGAAGCCGAGGCGTGGCGCAATCGAACGCTTCCGTGGTACGAACAACACCGCGAACGGATCAATACACTTGCCGAACCACTCAAGCTCACCGAGAACGAAATTTCGGAATTTGTCGAGATGGCAGCAAACTACTGCGTAGAGCTGCTTTTAGCGATAAAAGAAGTGTGTTGACATCTCCATGATACGGCTTGGAAACAAAGGGCTGAAATCACTTGTCTTTTTGAAAATAATCCACAGTAGCTACCCACCGATTTACGCCTTACGCCACAACTTACGACATCACCCCTTGCCTCAGCAAGAATGGGTAAGAGCTGGCAAGAGAACAAAAGTCGTGGGAGGACGGCGGTGTGAGCGTATGGGAACTGGTAAGAACCAATACGGGATGTACTACTGTCGTCCCGACGATGAAGCCCCTTTCGGACTAATAAGCAGAAAATCGGAGATATTTATATTGAAAGAAACAGAGCTTCAATCTTACGGTTGAAGCTCTATTTTTCGTCTGATAGAATGGTGTATCTGCTTTGTTTCATGGTGCGCTAGGGTACAAGGAACATCAGCTATGTTTGGCTTATTGCAATAGGTGCTGGGAAACCTATTGCTCAATGAAAAAAGAAATCCTAATCAAAAACTAATAAACACCTGCTATAATTTAGCGTGGAGGTCTGCATATGGATAAGAAAATATTGATAATTGAGGATGAAGCGGCAATACAGAAAATACTCTCTGAGCCACTCACCTTTGCAGGATACAAAGTTACCACCGCATCAGATGGATTGGAAGGTATCAACATATTTCACGAACAGGATTTTGACCTTATTCTATTAGATATCATGCTGCCTAAAATTGACGGATATACGGTATGTGAAATGATACGGCAGGAGTCGCAAATCCCGATTATTCTTTTAACTGCAC
>CAOJND010000054.1 GCA_948439445.1 uncultured Eubacteriales bacterium
CCTGTCATGTACTTGGCCGCGGCAGAAGGCGACGGCGATATGATCAATGGCCGTGGCGACGCATACTGCGGTATGCTCAACTGCTCTTACAATCTGGGCATGCGGCATCTGAAGGCCTACATTCCGGAGTACCCGGTGATGACGGCTGAGGAAGCGGCTGCGGAGATGAAGAAGTTCCTGCCCATTGCCCGGGCGATCATCGGTGTGAAGAACCTGAAGATTATCACCTTCGGCCCCAGACCTCAGGACTTCTTTGCTTGCAACGCGCCTATCAAGGGCCTGTATGAGCTTGGCGTCGAGGTGGAGGAGAACTCCGAGCTGGACCTGCTGGTTGCCTATAAGGCCCATGCCAACGACGAGCGGATTCCCGCTGTCTGCGAGGATATGAAAAATGAGATGGGCGAGGGCCGTTACTTCCCCGATCTGCTGGCCCGTATGGCCCAGTTTGAGCTGACGCTGCTGGATTGGGCGGAACAGCATAAGGGCGCCCGGAAGTATGTAGCCTTTGCCGACAAGTGCTGGCCTGCGTTCCCGGAGCAGTTTGGCTTTGAGCCCTGCTACGTCAACTCCCGTCTGGCCGCAAGAGGCATTCCTGTGGGCTGCGAAGTGGACATCTATGGCACGCTGAGTGAGTACATCGGCGCTTGCATTACCGGTGATGCCGTGACCCTGCTGGATATCAACAACTCTGTGCCCAAGTACATCTACGATGAGGACATTGCCGGCAAGTTTGACTACAAGCTGACCGATACCTTTATGGGCTTCCACTGCGGCAATACCCCCAGCTGCAAGATGTGTGCCAACCGGGCTGTGAAGTATCAGCTGATCCAGAACCGTCTGCTGGAGAATGGCGGAGAGCCTGACTTCACCCGCGGTACGCTGGAAGCGGATATTGCGCCCTCTGAGATCACCTTCTATCGCCTTCAGTGCGACAGCGAGGGTAACCTCCGTTCCTACGTGGCGGAAGGTGAGGTCCTGCCTGTGGCGACCCGCTCCTTCGGCGGCATTGGCGTATTCGCGATTAAGGAAATGGGCCGGTTCTACCGCCATGTTTTGATCCAGAAGCGCTATCCCCACCACGGCGCCGTGGCCTTTAGCCACTGTGGCAAGGAGCTGTTTGAGGTACTGAAATACTTCGGCATTACCGATATTGCCTACAACCAGCCTGCATCGCTGCCGTATCCCACGGAGAATCCGTTCGCATAAGAAATTTTAAGCAACATGCCGCAGGGCGCGCAAAGGCGGACCTTGCGGCATGTTTTTTCAAAAAGGTCTTAACCGGTTAAGGAGCATGGACAATGGAGAATTTGATTCGTGTGATTCAAACGGCGTTTCCGGTTTTTGTGCTATTGGGGATTGGCATGCTCCTTCGCAAGAACCACTTGACCTCCAGAGAGGGAATTGATAGCATCAAAAACATCGCGGTCAATATTACGTTGCCTGCCGTGTTGTTTTCCGCGTTTGCCACAGCGCAATACAATCGGAATTCCATTGTTGTTCCGCTGTACATGTTTGTCATTTGCGTAGTGGCGCTGGTGCTTGGCTTTGGCGCCTGCCGGGTGTTCAAGATTGGTGGGAAACGTTCCCCCTATTTGGCCACAGGCTTTGAGGCGGGGATGCTGGGATATACCCTCTTTTCACTGCTGTATCCCAATGACAGTACCTCAGCGTTTGCGATTGTGGATCTGGGGCAGGTTTTATTTGTGTTTACCCTATACAAGGCGCTACTTTCGGATAAAGGCGACCGGAAAAAGACATTGCAAGAGGCGGTGCGTTCCCCGATTATCTGGGCGATTGTCGCTGGCCTGCTTTTGGGCGCCAGCGGATTGATGCGGATTTTGCAGCCCAGCGGGATTTCGGGCCTGTTGCTGAACACGGCGGATTTTCTATCGGCCCCTACCGGCGCGTTGATCCTGCTGGCCATAGGCTATGACTTGGATTTGCGTCAGGTGCGCTGGTCAGAGACGATGAAGCTGGTCTGTCTGCGGCTGGGGGTTATGGGACTGCTATTACTCCTTTCTCTTGCTGTCAACCGGTTTATCCTGGGCGGTATGATCCATACCGGGGCTTTGATTTTGATGTTTTTGCTGCCGCCTCCCTATGTACTGCCGGTTTTCAGTGATGTAGAGCAGGAGCGAAGCAGCATTTCATCGGCGTTATCTGTGCTGACTGCCATTAGCCTTGTGCTTTTCGCAATTATGAGCGGTCTTATGATGTAAAAAAGCTAAACTGAATTTGAAATGAACAGGAGGAGAATCAATGTACTATATTGGAATTGATCTGGGCACCTCTGCGACCAAGCTGCTGCTGGTGGACGAGAGTGGAAAGATTGAAAATGAGGTGACCAAGGAATATCCGTTGTGCTTTCCCCATCCAGGTTGGAGCGAGCAGGCGCCCCAGGACTGGTGGAATGCCTGTGTGGAAGGAATCCCGGAGCTGTTAAAGGGCTTTGACAAAGAGCAGGTTGCGGGCATTGGCGCCGGTGGCCAGATGCATGGCCTGGTGGCTCTGGATGCACAGGACAATGTGATTCGTCCAGCCATTTTGTGGAATGATGGCAGAACCGCCGAGGAAGTGGACTTCCTGAACAATGAAATTGGCAAGCATACCCTGTCGGCCTACACGGCCAACATTGCCTTTGCAGGCTTTACAGCGCCGAAGATTTTGTGGATGAAAAAACAGGAGCCAGAGAATTTTGCCAAAATTGCCAAAATCATGCTGCCCAAGGACTACATTAATTATATGCTCACAGGGGTGCATAGCTGCGATTATTCTGACGCCAGCGGTATGCTGCTGCTGGACGTGCAGAATAAATGCTGGTCCAAGGAAATGCTGGATATTTGCGGTGTAGGCGTGGAGCAAATGCCCAAACTGTATGAAAGCTATGAGATTATCGGCACCTTGACTGAGGCAGCGGCTGCCCAGTTGGGTCTGCCCATGGGCGTCAAAGTCGCGGCCGGCGCTGGCGACAACGCGGCTGCGGCGGTTGGCACCGGCACCGTGGGAGACGGCAGCTGCAACATCTCCCTGGGTACTTCCGGTACGATTTTTATCTCCAGTGACAAATTTGGTGTGGATCCCAACAATGCCCTCCATGCCTTTGCCCATGCCGACGGCGGCTATCATCTGATGGGCTGTATGCTCTCGGCGGCCTCCTGTAACAAGTGGTTGTGTGATGAAATTTTGAAAACCAAAGACTACGCCGCAGAGCAGGTGGACATCACCGACGACAAGCTGGGGAACAACCACGTATTTTTCCTGCCGTATCTGATGGGCGAGCGCAGCCCCATCAATGACACCAATGCCAGAGGAACCTTTGTCGGCATGACCATGGACACGACCCGTTCCGATTTGGTGCAGGCGGTGTTGGAAGGCGTTGCTTTTGCCATTCGGGACTCTTTTGAAGTGGCCAAGTCTCTGGGTATTGATATCCCCAGGAGTAACCTCTGCGGCGGCGGTAGCAAGTCCCCGTTGTGGCGAAAGATTTTTGCCAATGTGCTGGGAATTCCGCTGGATATGGTCAAGACCGAGCAAGGTCCTGGCTACGGCGGTGCGATTTTGGCCATGGTTGGCTGCGGTTTGTACAGTAGTGTGAAGGAAGCCACCGACGCTCTGGTGGAGGTTGCCTCCACGACGGAGCCGGATCCCGCGCTGACCGCCCGGTATGAGGCCCGGTATCAGCAGTTCCGGAGGATTTATCCCTGTTTGAAGAGCTTGTTCCCAGAGCTACAATAATTTTTATGATGGGATGGAGTATTGCGAATGAATGGATTTACATTTTATAGTCCCACTTATTTTGTTTTCGGTCAGGATGAAGAGAACAATGTAGGCCACTATGTGCGGCGGTTTGGGGGCAGCAGAGTGCTGTTGCATTACGGCGGCGGAAGCGTGGTTCGTTCCGGCCTCCTGGAGCGGGTGAAAAAGTCTCTGGAGCGGGAATCCATCTCCTATGTGGAGCTGGGCGGGGTAAAACCCAATCCCAGAAGCGGCCTGGTCTATGAGGGAATTTCCCTGTGCCGGAAAGAGCATGTGGATTTTGTTCTGGCGGTAGGCGGTGGCAGTACCATTGATTCCTCAAAGGCCATTGCGGCCGGTACAGTTTACGAGGGGGATTTTTGGGATTATTACCAGGGCAAGCCCATTGAGAAAGCGCTGCCGGTGGGAACTGTGCTGACCATTGCGGCGGCTGGCAGCGAGGGCTCTCCCGATTCCGTGATTACCAACGAGGACGGTATGTACAAGCGGGGCGCTACGGGGGAGGGGATTCGCCCGGCATTCTCCATTCTAAACCCGGCGCTGACCCAAACGCTTTCCCCGTTTCAGACGGCCTGCGGGATTACGGATATTATGGCCCATCTTTTTGAGCGCTATTTTACCAATACCCAGGATGTGGAGGTCACGGACCGGTTGATTGAAGGGCTGCTGTTGACCATGATTCACCAGGCGCCCAAGGTAATTGCCGATCCCAACGATTATCAGGCGAGAGCCAATATCATGTGGGCAGGGATGATGGCGCATAACAACTGCTGCGGTGTGGGCAGAGAGCAGGATTGGTCCAGTCATGACATTGAGCATGAGCTGTCCGCAGTCTATGACTGTGCGCACGGGGCTGGTCTGGCGGTGGTCTTCCCGGCCTGGATGGACTATACCATGGAGCACGATGTGATGCGGTTTGCCCAGCTTGCCACCCGCGTTTGGGGCTGCCATATGGACTTTGCCCATCCGGAGCAGACGGCAAAGGCTGGGATCACCGCACTACGGAAATTTTTAAAATCCATTGGCATGCCGGGGACGCTTCATGAATTGGGTGCTGGCGAGGATAAAATCCAGGAGATGGCCCATAAGGCCTGCTATGGCGATGGCCGGTCCGGGCACATCGGTGGCTTTGTCCCGCTATATGAGGAAGACGTTTCCAGGATTTTCCGTCTGATGATTTGATTCCCATTTTGATCATCCAAAGAGCAAGAGATTGCAGCAATTGCGATCTCTTGCTTTTCTATACAAAGTTCTGGAAAAGGCCTGGTCAATTCCCGTGCCGATATAAAATAATAATTCTGACGCCGGTATATGTATCAGGATTAAAACCAAGAAAAACACCACTTTTTTCACAAAAAAACGATTTAAAATAGAGAATTGTTTATCATCAACAATTTCTTGTGTCATTTTTTGGGCAAAGTGGAGAAAAACCAATTTTAACTCATTTTTACTTGATTTTACTTGCGAATTGACTCCCTAAAGTTATAATAGGAATTGTAATATCATGGCCTGCGGCAGAATGCAAGGAAAGGAGGTACTCCAAGAAGCCAATAGGTATGTGATATTTGCAGAAAATGAACAATAGATGAAAAGGAGGCTCTTTCATGAGTAAGTTTTCTCGCGGCCTAGCTCTTCTTCTGTGCATCGCAATGCTGGTGGGCATGTTCCCTGCGGCAGTTTTTGCAGAAGATGTGGAGCAGCCACAAAGCATCAACTTTATGGACCCCGCCGAAGCTTCAAAGTTTACGGTCGAGGGCCAGGATGTGACAAAAATTAGAGAAGGACAAGGCTTATATCTTGTCTCTACAACAGATGCGTTCGAGCCCTGTAACGGTCAGATCAGCACGTCCAGCACCAAGGACGTGGTGAAGGTTCCTGCAGAGGGCGATTGGACTGCAACGATTAAAGTCAAATTCGACCAGGCAGGTTCTCCTGGTTATTATGAGTTCTTTGGCTTCTATGCCATGGACGATTATAACAACCTGGTTGGTATTCGCGGCGGCGACGGCGCGATCCAGGACTTCATCCGCCAGAGCGGCACGGTAAAAGCCGATACCGACGGCGTAAAGACCACTTCCGGTCTGAAGTCCGCTTCTACCCACTGGTTCCGGATTGCCAAGACCGGCGACGACTATGTTTGCTACTGGTCTACCGATGGCCTGAAGTTTACTCAGACCTTCTCCTATCAGGACACCGGGATCACTGGTAACACCATCTGCATGGACGCCTACTCCGGCATGTCCACCGGTTACAACTACACCGTGGAGTATCTGTACTTTGGTGACGATACTGATGCGATGAACCAGTTTGCGGTTGACAATGCGGCGGATATGCTGGTGAAGAAGATCCCCACCAACATTCCCCTGCAGGTAGATGACATCTATCGTCTGCCTTCTGCCATCTGCGGCTATCCTGTGACCTATACGGCGGACCCCGACTGCGTGACTGCCGAAGGTAAGATGACTGCGCTGAAGGACGAGACTGTGGTCAGCCTGACCGGTACAGTTTCTGGCATGGGCAAGACCGCCGCCAGAACTGTGAGCGTTACCCTGCCTGCGGCAGGTACCGGCACGGCTCCTGCGGAGACCTATACCGTGACCTTCAACCCGAACTATGCCGGCATGGAGTCCGTAACCGTTACGGTTCCCGCTGGTGAGAAGGTTCAGATTCCGGAAGGCCTGACCCGGGATGGTTACATCGCTACCTGGCGCAATGGTAATTCTGCGTTCGACTTTAATACGCCGATCAACCAGAATTACACCCTGACGGCCCGCTGGGCAAAGAACTGGTCTGCTGTTCCCTCTCTGGCAGGAGAATATGCCGACTACTTCCCTGTGGGCTGCTTTGGTGGCAGCGTTGGCAATGAGCAGACCGACTATCATTACGCTACCCTCAGCGGCAACTATGGCAAGCTGACCTACAACATTGGCGGCGGCGATAAATCCAGCGGCGCTGGCACCGCTTCCCGTGTGGCGTATGACAAGGCGGTCGCCGCGATCAATGCCGATACGACCCTGACGGCCGAGGAAAAGGCTGCTAAGATCGAGGAAGCCAACCGCAATGTGGAATTGATCACTGGCACGCCTACGCTGTTCAACACCTTGAACGCGATTCGTGCGTGGAACCAGGAGCATCCCGACCAGAAGAAGTACTACCGTCAGCACGTTCTGGCGTGGCACGGTAGCGAGCAGCCCGACTACTTCTTCTGCAATGGTTATAACTATGACTCCTCCAATCCCGACTGGGCAAGCCCCGAAACCATGCTGGCCCGTCTGGACAACTACATCCAGAAGATGATGGAGCGCTACGTCCAGTATGATGACGTTATCCTGTCTTGGGATGTGGTCAATGAGGCCATTGACGACTATACCGGTCAGATCCGGAATTCCGAAGGCTACCAGGTTGGCGAGTGGGGCACTGTGTTCCGCCGTCCCGATCTGGACAACGATCCCGATGCACGGCTGGAGGCCGAGTCCGCTTGGGTTCGCCAGGCGTTTGCCTCTGCGCGGAAGTGGACCAACTACTATGGTGGTCACTGGAAGCTGTACTACAATGATTTCCAGGATTCCGACAAGCTGTATGAGCCGAAGATGAGCCAGACCATTAAGATGCTGAAGCCCATCTATGAGGCTGGCAACATCGACGGCTATGGTATGCAGGCCCGTCTGGCCTATGCATATCCCTCCATCGACCTGCTGCGTCAGCAGATTGAGCTGGGTCTGACGGTTGCGGACGAGGTCAGCTTCTCCGAAGCGGATATCCGTTCCGACTTCATCGCCAACCCCAACTATGATCCCAGCCAGCCTACTCGCCGGGTCGTGAGTGGCGATCCCGTATGGCCTGCGAACTCTGGCTATTTCAGCAGAATCAGCAGCGACAACGGCAATACCTTTGACGTCCATAACTCTCCTGTCTACCGGAATCCCGCCTGGGGCGTGGGCAGCCTGTCCAACCTAGCGACGGATCCCGAGATCATGAAGGCCCAGGCTGACTATGCCGCCGACCTGATGGATCTGGTTATGGAATACAAGGATCAGTTTGGCGCCATTGCTTGGGACGGTTACAACGACAACAGCACCTTCAACCGCACCACCGGCTGCCAGATGTGGGACCGGAACAGCAATGAGAAGTATTCCTTCTTTGCCATCATCGGCGCGCCCAACCGGTATAAGATGGGTGAGGCCATCGAAAATGGTCCTTCCGCTGCGGATGCGGCCAAGTATACCACTTCTAGCTGGGCCACCTATCAGGATGCTTTGGCAGCTGCCGAGGCACTGGTGGATGTCCGCATCTATGATCTGGACGGCGTGAACGCAGTCAAGGAAGCAACTGCAAACCTGAACGCTGCCATTGAAGGTCTGGTTTCTGTTGACCAGATCCCCATCTATGAGGATACCTCCTACAGCTTCGCAGAGCGTGCGGCCGACCTGGTTGCCCGTATGAGCGTGGCCCAGAAGGGTTCTCAGATGATCAGTAGCCCGGCTCCCGCCATTGCGGCTGAAGACCTGGGCGGCGGCGCACTGAACACCACCGCGACCAAGGATCTGCCCTCCTACTACTGGTGGAACGAGGGCCTGCATGGCTACAACCGGATTGACAACGGCGCCTCCGCAAAGAACAACGTGGGCCCGGCCAACTCCGTATCCTATCCCCAGAGCTTGACAGTTGGTTCTACCTGGAACCCCGAGCTGTATTATCAGGAAGCACTTCAGGTTTCTGACGAGATTCGTGAGCGTACCGACATCAATACCCAGACCGGTAACGCGAAGGACCTGAACTTCTACTCTCCCACCATCAACCTGCAGCGTGACCCCCGCTGGGGCCGTAACGAGGAATCCTATTCTGAGGACGTTTTCCTGACCACAGCGATGGGTTCCCAGTATGTCCTTGGCCTGGAAGGTAAGGATCAGGATGGTAACCTGCTGGATCCCAACGGCTACTACCGGGTACACAGCACCATCAAGCACTATACTGCCAACAACTCTGAGCAGAACCGTCTCAATGGCGGCGCTGTCACCGATTTGGAGGCGTTGCGCAACTACTATGTGCAGCCTTACCGCAATATTATCAGAGCGACTGACGTAACCTCCGTCATGACCGCTTACAGCACGCTGAACACGGAGCCCTGCTCCTACAGCTCCTACCTGATGGATACCCTGCTGCGGCAGACCTTCGGCCTGAGCGGCTACATCACCTCCGACTGTGACTCCGTAGGCACCATGACGCGCCACAATTATGTCAACCCCCACACCGGCGAAGTTCTGACTGGCGTGGAGCAGATGGCTGGCGCTCTGGCCCATGGCGAGGACCTGGAGTGCAACGGCGGCTATTCCAGCAGCGTGGGCAACTACTCCAGCCTGGCTAACAGAATGGTTTCCGAGAACATTATCACCGATAAGGGCCTGTTCACCGAGAATACCATGGATGTTGCCCTGCACCGCCTGATGACCGGCCGTATTGCCACCGGCGAATTCGATGACAATCTGGCTTTGACTACCGCTGCCAAGGAGCGTGTTGCTGCGCAGAAGGAAGCGGTTGCCGGTTTGAGCGAAACTGCACAGGCTGTTTACAACCAGACCGCTGAGCGTCTTGCTCTGGTGGACGCCGTCAACAATGAAGGCGTTGTTATGCTCCAGAACAAGAACAACACCCTGCCCCTCAGCATCCCTGCTTCTGGGGAATACAAGGTTGTCATCGTTGGTGCTTGGCAGACCAATATGTACTTGGGCCTGTACTCCGCCAATGAGAGCAATACCACCAACCTAATCGACATCCAGAAGGGCATCACCAATGCCATTAAGGCTGTGAACCCCGATGCTACCTTCACCTACATCACTTCCAATACCCTGTCCGCTGCGGATGAGGCTACCATTGCTGCGGCTGATGTGGCCATCGCTGTTGCTGGCACGGATAAGAACTACTCCGCAGAAGATCGTGACCGTGCTTCCATTGTGCTGCCCAACGGTCAGGACACCATGATTGCCAATGTTGGCAAGCTCAACGACAATACCATCGCAGTGATGGAGACCTGCGGTCCCATGCAGGTAACCAAGTTCGAGAACGAGGTTGGCGCCATTCTGTGGTCCAGCTACGG
>CAOJND010000055.1 GCA_948439445.1 uncultured Eubacteriales bacterium
TCCCGTTATTATGGAGATATAAGTCTACGGGGCTGTAGCACAGTGGAAAACGCTACGGCCCCTTCTCATTTTTTGGGCAGGCCGTGCCGCTCTGAAGCGATATCCGCCGGTTCCTGTCCACGCAGTATACATAAGGAGAGAATATTCCATGAAACCAAGCCTTATCTTATTTGATCTGGATGGCACCCTGCTTCCAATGGCGCAGGACACCTTCGTAATCGGTTATTTTCAGCTCCTAGCCAATAAGCTAGCACCCCGGGGCTACGACGCCAAAGCGCTGATGAAGGCGATCTGGGCGGGAACCGCCGCTATGGTGCAAAATGACGGTACGAAATCCAACGAAGCCGCCTTCTGGGCAAAATTTCAGAGTATCCTTGGGAATAAGGTCATAGAGGATAGACCGGTTTTTGAAGAATTCTATGCCGTGGAGTTTCAGCAGGCCGCGAAATTATGCGGCTTTAACCCCATGGCCAAATTAACTGTCAAAATATTAAAGGAAAATGGTTTCCGCCTGGCATTAGCCACCAATCCCCTGTTCCCCGCCGTCGCCACGGAAAGCCGGATCCGCTGGGCCGGGCTGGATCCAAAGGATTTTATCCTGTATACCACATATGAAAACAGCCGCTGGTGCAAGCCAAGTCTTGGCTATTACCGAGAACTGCTGCAAAAGCTGGACTGCGCGCCCCAGGACGCCATGATGGTAGGCAATGACGTCGATGAGGATATGGTCGCCCGGCAACTGGGCTGTCAGGTCTTTTTGCTGACGGATTGCCTGATTAATAAATCTGGCGCAGCGCTGTCTCAATTTCCCCACGGTTCTTTTTCTAAACTGCTCAAAGCGCTTGACTGCGATATTTAAATCAGAAAACTTGCGGTTCTTCGCATAGTGTGCACAAGTGTTTTTGCCGGTATAACAGGCACAGTCAACTCAGTATTGTTAAATTCGCCGGTTTTCCTTCGGAAAATTGTGAAAAGTCTGTGAACAATACATGTTGCAAAACAGAACGCACTCCACTATAATGATAGAAAATTCATCGCAAGGAGGCAGAACCTATGAAACGGTCTTTTACACAGTTCCATATGTCTTCGTCCACAGGTATGCCCTGCGGTTCTTTCTGCGCGATGAATCAGAATATGACAGCGGAAGGCACTACGTCTGTAGTGTCTCTTTCTGTATTTGTAGGGCTGATTTGCAGCATTTTGTTGGTTCTTTCCGTAGCTGTACTGGCTTCTATTATTGGCATTGTACTTCTTATTCTGGCGCTGCTGGTCCTGCTGGTCATTACCAACCAACTGAATCTTCCCGCAAGCATAGATTGTTTGTCACAATACCATAGCATGGTATAAGGATAAGCACAAGCAGCTTTGCTTTCGGGCAAAGCTGCTTTTCTTTATCTGGTGGTTTTTACGTTCTAAAAGAACGTGGAAATAAAATTTAAGGAAAAGAGGAAATTAAAATGAAAAAGGGTAAAAAATTGGTAAGCCTTATCTGTGTACTTGCCATGCTGGTCACGCTATTGGCAGCTTGTCACAAATCCGACGCTGGCTACGCTGCGCAAAACACGGAGTTTGTCATTGGAATGTCTGGACCGTTGACCGGCGGTGCGGCAATCTATGGCACTGCCGCCCAGAACTCTGCGCAGATGGCAGTGGACGAAATCAACGCAGCCGGCGGCATTGACGGCATGAAGTTCAAGCTTGTCACGGTGGACGACAAGCATGACGCTTCCAATATCGCAACCAACTACGCCACCTTGTACGAAGGCGGTATGCAGGTCTCTCTGGGCACGGTTACTTCGGCGCCCGGCCTGGAATTTAAGACCTACGCCCACGACGACAACGTGTTTTTCCTGACGCCCTCCGCCTCTAACAACGACATTACAGAGTTTGAAAACGGCTATCAGATGTGCTTTGCCGACGGCAATCAGGGCGCAGTGGCCGCAGATTATGTCAACGGCGCCTATGCCGGCCAGACCATTGGCATTTTCTATAAATCCGACGACTCCTATTCCATCGGCATTTATGAGCAGTTTACCGCGAATCTGGACCCCAGCATTCAAACCGTGGTGACCTCGTTCAACGACGCCACGGCCAAGGACTTCAGCGTCCAAATTGATACGCTGAAGACCTGTCCTTTGATTTTCATGCCCATCTACTATGAGCCCGCCTCTCTGTTCATGACCCAGGGCGTTGGCATCATCTCCCAGGACGCGGTTTATTATGGCTGCGACGGTCTGGATGGCATCGACTCCACAGAGGGCTTTGATATCAACGCCATTCCCCAGGAGATTTCCATGCTTTCTCACTTCAACTCCAAGGCCACCGATGGCCCCGCCGCAGAGTTTGTTGCAAAATACGTAGAAAAGTATGGAGCGGATACCTTAAATCAGTTTGGCGCTTCTGCATATGACTGCATTTACGCAATCTACAGCGCCATGCAGGAAGCCTATCAGGCGGACCAAAAGTCGATCTATGTGACCATGAGCGCGTCGGATCTGTGCGACATCCTGAAGGACAAATTCCAGAACGGTTTCCAATTCTCCGGCGTCACCGGCGATAGCATCACTTGGGATGCAAATGGATTCGTCAATAAGAGCGCAACAAAATACATCATTAAAGAAGCACAGTAAAACAAGTAAAGCGCATTGCGCCGCAAGGTTCGCTGAAAGCGGACCTTGCGACCACGCTCTGTTAGAATGTTTTTTCCGGCGCACGCGACGGGAAGACCGACTGATGTTGATTTACATCTGGAGGTCATGTGCATTTGGAAAGACATAACAGTCTAGCGGCACAATACGTCTTTCTACAGATTGTAAAAGGATAGAGGAGATTATATGGAGCTTATCACCACACTCATCAATGGCCTGAGCCTAGGCGGCATCTATGCCATGATTGCCCTGGGGTACACCATGGTATACGGCATTGCAAAAATGCTGAACTTTGCCCATGGAGACATTATTATGGTAGGCGGTTACACCATCTTAGTGTTCCTAAACCTGACCGGCAGTCCTATCTTAGCCACATGCTTCGCCATAGCCTTTTGCGTCATGCTGGGTGTTTTGGTAGAGAAGCTAGCCTATAAACCGCTGCGGGGATCGTCGCCCCTGGCTGTGCTGATTACCGCCATTGGCGTCAGCTATCTGCTGCAAAGTCTGGCCCAGATCCTATTCGGGTCCGCCTCAAAAATGGTCAACGTTGGCTACTTAGATTCCCTCTCCTTTGGTGGAATTACCGTGCAAGGCTATACTGTTTTTACACTGGCCTGTTCCATCGTGGTGATGATTTGTTTGACCCTGTTCATTAAATGCACCCGATTGGGAAAAGCCATGCTAGCCGTTTCCGAAGACCGGGGTGCAGCCCAGCTCATGGGCGTCAACGTCAACCGCATCATCACAATTACATTTGTAATCGGATCCGCCTTGGCGGCGCTGGCGGGCCTATGTACCCTGATGAAAGCCCCCACTATTAGCAGCACTTTCGGTTCCATGCCTGGCATTAAGGCCTTCACCGCCGCAGTCATTGGCGGCATTGGCTCCATCCCCGGGGCTATGCTCGGCGGAATCCTACTGGGCGTTGTGGAAAGCATATGCAACCGGGTCTCCAGCATCGCGCCCTATACCGACGCCATCGAGTTCGGAATTCTAATTGTCATTCTGCTGATTCGTCCAACTGGATTTCTCGGCAAGAAACGGAGGGAAAAGGTATAATGAAAGAGGAAAGAATTTCCCAAAAGACCGGCGGTTTCTTGCGCGCCGCGAAGAAGGTGCGGTGGAAGCATTATGTCAATTACATTGTCATCGCGGTTCTTCTCATCGTTTTCTCAACCTCCTCCCTCACCGGCGGTATGCGTTCTTCCAGCCAATACCTGCTGGAAAAAATCGCCATCTCCATGATTTTGGCCGTCTCCTTGTCCATGTTGGTGGGCTTTTTGGGCGAGCTCAGTCTAGGCCACGCAGGTTTCATGTGCGTGGGCGCTTACCTGGGTGGTAAGACTGCTGCAATCCTCTCCGCCTCACTGGGCAACGGGTTTCTAACGTTTTTAATCGCGCTATTGGCAGGCGGCATCAGTGCGGCAATCTGCGGTATTATTGTGGGCTTGCCTGCTCTGCGTTTAAAAGGTGACTACCTGGCCATTGTAACGCTGGCCTTTGGAGAAATTGCCAAATCCATTTTTATGAATTCCTCCAATGAAACCTTTGGCGGCGCATTGGGATTGGAAACCCCTCGTTACGACCGGAAAAGTCTGTTTATTTTGGCATTTTTGTTGGTGCTGCTAACCCTGGCTGTAATCCAAAACATGATCCGCAGCCGCCATGGCCGGGCGATCACTGCAATTCGAGACAGCGAAATCGCCGCTCGAGCCACCGGAATTAACGTAACCCGGTACAAACTGATTGTTTTTGCCATGTCCGCCTTTTTTGCAGGAATTGCCGGTGTGTTATACAGCTACAGCAATCAGACACTGCAAAGCTCAAAATTTGGGTTTAATTACTCCATTGAGATTTTGGTTATGGTCGTGTTGGGCGGGATGGGCTCCATCAACGGCTCTCTCATCGCAGCCACGCTGATCACCTATTTAAATGTTAAGCTGGCCACCATTCTGACGGGCAATCTGGCTATCTTGCAAAACTTGATCTACGCAACTGTTCTGATTCTCATTGTAATTTTCAGCAACGCGCCCGCGCTCAGCGGCTTCCGGGAAAAGTATGCGCCTATGAACCTGTGGCGCCGAAAAAGAACTGCCAAGGTGGATCCTGCATTGCGCCGGGACGATGCTAAGAGCTGGTCTAGAATTCCCACCAAGATTAAAATGGATGAGTTACTTTCCATCGATACCCGTCCAGAGGAACACCGCGCCGTCCGTTTGGAGGGCGATAAGCCAGAAAGGAGAGACTGAGTCATGGCAGCGTATGTATTGGAAACCCGCCATCTCGGCATCCGATTCGGCGGTCTGAAAGCGGCGCAGGATGTGAATATTCAGGTGGAGAAAAATCAAATTTACGGTTTGATTGGTCCAAACGGTGCAGGTAAAACCACCATTTTTAACATGATCACCGGAGTCTATGCCCCTACGGAAGGCGAGATCTACCTGGACGGCCAGCGGATCGACGGCCTGTCCCAGGAAACCATTAACCACAGAGGAATCGCCAGAACCTTCCAGAATATTCGTCTGTTCAACAACATGACGGTGGTGCGAAACGTGATGGTAGGCCTACACAATCAGCCAAAATACCAGACGGGTCTACTGACCACCATTTTCCGTCTGCCCAAGCACTTCCGGGTGGAAAAGGAAATGCGAGCAGAGGCAAAAAATTTGCTCAGTCTATTTGGCCTGTTGGAGGAGCGCAACGACCTGGCCTCCAACCTCCCCTATGGCAAGCAGCGGCGATTGGAAATCGCCCGCGCTCTGGCCACCAAACCCAAGCTGTTGCTGTTGGACGAGCCGGCCGCCGGTATGAATCCCCAGGAGACGGAAGAGTTGATGGATACCATTCGAAAGGTGCGGGATCTGTTCGACATGACCATTTTGCTGATTGAGCATGATATGAACCTGGTATCTGGCATTTGCGACCATGTGACAGTGCTCAATTTCGGCACCACCTTGGCACAGGGTCCTGTCAATCAGGCGCTTTCCGATCCGGAGGTCATTCGCGCCTACCTGGGCGACGACAATTGAGGAGGGTGGAAAATGGCTTTTTTGCAGGTTGATCATTTAAAGGTGAACTATGGCTTGATTCAGGCGATTAAAGATGTTTCCTTTTCCGTTGAGCAAGGGGAAATCGTCTCCCTGATCGGCGCCAACGGCGCCGGAAAAACCACCATTATGCATGCTTTGTGTAATTTGATTCCCAAACAGAGCGGACAAATCTGCTTTGACGGTCAGGACATCACCAGCCTGGCAGCACATAAGCTGGTTCCCATGGGCATCGCCCAGGTGCCAGAGGGGCGGCGCATTTTTCAAGAGCTGACGGTGGTAGAAAATCTACAGCTGGGCGGCTATACCAGGCGGGACAAAAAAGAAATTGCTGAAACCCTGGACAGTGTCTATCAGCGCTTTCCCATTTTGAAGCAGCGTGCCAAGCAGGTGGCGGGTACGCTCTCCGGCGGCGAGCAGCAGATGTTGGCTATGAGCCGGGCGCTGATGTCCCATCCCAAATTACTGTTATTAGACGAACCGAGCATGGGCCTGTCCCCGTTGTATGTCAGCACGATTTTTGACATGATCCACCAGGTAAACCAGGAGGGCACTACCATCCTTTTGGTAGAGCAGAACGCCAAAAAGGCTCTGGCAATCTCCAATCGGGCCTATGTGCTGGAGGTGGGCCGCATTGTAAAAACCGGCACCGGCAAAGATCTTTTGGCCGATGATAGTATCCGCCAGGCGTATCTAGGCGGCTGAGTGCCGGCAGGATAATCCCATTTCTTGACAGCTTTCAAATCCAATGCTAAAATAGCGTTATTCTCTGCAGAAGGAAGTCGAAATGGCATGTTTGGATTGGGTACGTGGATTAACACCGGCGCGATTGTCCTAGGCGGCATTCTGGGACAATGTATGGGAGGATTTTTTCGGGAGAAGTGGCAGGAAACCCTGTGCAAAGCCTGTGGCGTCAGTACCCTGTTTCTAGCCGTGGCAGGCGCAATGGAAAAGATGCTCACGGTAAACACCGGAGATGGCGCCTTCTGGCTGTCCAGTGGGAAATCACTTTTGGTGGTTCTGTGCATCACTTTGGGCGGCTTGCTGGGCGAACTGCTGGATATTGAGGGCTTATTCCACCGGTTTGGGGAATGGCTAAAGCAAAAAACCGGAAATCAAGAGGATCGCCGCTTCTTAGATGGCTTTGTAAACGCTTCTTTTACCGTCTGTATCGGCGCGATGGCCATCCTTGGCGCCATTCAAGACGGTGTCTATGGAGATTATTCCATTTTGGCCACAAAGTCCGTACTGGATTTTGTCATCGTTCTGGTCATGACCTGTTCTCTCGGCAAGGGCTGTATCTTCTCTGCTATCCCAGTGTTGGTGCTTCAGGGATCTGTGACCGCAGCCGCGCGGCTGCTGGTCCCGATCATGACCGAGGCAGCGCTGGCAAATCTGTCTCTGGTCGGCTCGGTTCTGATCTTCTGCGTGGGAATTAACCTGGTATTTGATAAGACCATTCGGGTGGCCAATCTACTGCCCGCTGTGGTTCTGGCTGTGGTAGCAGCATTTTTACCGCTTCCCCTTTAAAAATCCCCTTGGATATCGCTTTTTTCTACCTTGCCTTTTACCTAATCCCACTTTGCTTCCGACCATAATAACTCCCCATAGTGTAACCTCGAAATGTTTGCTTTTTCGAGTGTCTACTCTATGGGGAGCATACATGGCCGGGAGAATTTTATAGGATTTATTGTTTCTTGATGGGATGCAGCCCGAAATGGCTGCGCCCGTCTTTTTTTGTTCATGGGATGATTTCCCTGGGCCTATTCTCTTCGTTACGGAAGTAGATGCATTTGTAGCGGTGAAAGAAAAGCAATAATCCCCAAACCCATCTTCTATCGGAAACAGGTTCGGATTGTACGGGTTTGGTCCGAGTATTCAAAAGGGATTTAATAAAACATTTATCACGAATCAGCATATACACATTTTGCATCAGATAAGAATTCAAGATTTTAAAATACCGTTTCTACCAGGATCATATTAGTTTTGGGGCTGTCGCACCGAAGTGCGGCAGCCCCGTTTTAGGAAGTGCTGATATTCAAAAGGGGAAAAACAAGAACGTTTCAGAAAGCGAACAAACCTTTCGCTTTTTGAAGGAGGATACGACTCGTTACCCGGTTCTCAGCACGGAAGGAATCTTACTTACTTCATGTTCATGGTTGCAGAAGCAGACTCCACAACAACGCCGTTGGCATCGGTCACGATGCACTTGTACATCTGACCATTGCGGAATGCCTTGACCTGGATGGACAGGGTCGCGGTGTTTGCACCATCGGCAGTGGACTTGAGCCAGCTGGAACCGCCATTACGGGAGTACATCCACTGATAAGTCAGGCCCTCGCCCTCGGCCTTTACGGAGAAGGTGGCAGTGGAACCAATGGAGCCGGTCTGATCCACAGGATTTTTCAAAATCACTACCTGGCTGACAGCCTTGGTCAAAGCGACAGGAATAGATTCCACGGTGTTGCCCTCAGAATCGGTCACGACAACTTTGTACATCTGGTTCTCACGGAAAGCCTTGAACTCCACGGACAGGGTTGCCGTATCAGCGCCGGGCATGGTGGACTTGATCCAGTTGAAACCGCCGTTTTGGGAGTACATCCACTGATAGGTCACATCGGAGCGGTTTGCTGCCACGGTGAAGCTTGCGGTATCGCCGACCTGACCGGCAAAAGTGGTGGGCTGGGTCGTGATCGCCAGGGGATGCTTCGTCTCAACAAACTGGAACTGATCCAGCAGGCAGATTGTCGTTGCTTCCGTTTCCGCGTGGAACACGAAATAGACGCCGTGTTCGCCAGAAACAGCCTGCTCCATTTCTGCGCTCAGCCAGCTCCAGACGTTGCCGTCGGTGCCGACTTCGGTCTTTTCCGCTGCTTCGATGGCAGCTGCGGATACGGTAACGGTACCGATCTTGGTGCCGCCTTCTTCAGCGGTGGGAGCATCCAGATAGACCTCGATGGTGCCATCGGTATAGCCCTCTTCCTGACGGAGCAGCACATTCAGGCCGGTCTTTGCAGCCTCGGAGCCGAAGTCCAGGTACTTGTAGCCCAGAACCGCGCCGTCCACAAGGCCCTTCATAGGTGCGTAATGGGTCACATCAAAGTCGATTTCCACAGGCTCCTTCGCGCCAT
Organism: uncultured Eubacteriales bacterium; assembly: GCA_948439445.1. Lineage (GTDB taxonomy): Bacteria > Bacillota > Clostridia > Oscillospirales > Oscillospiraceae > Faecousia. Next base: position 8,827 of record CAOJND010000055.1, read on the forward strand.
GGTTGCCCAGGTAGCCGGTTGCCTTGACAGATTTTGCAGGGGTGCGATAGCAGGCGATGCCAGCATCCCAGATTTCATAAGCATCCAGGTTGTCAGCCATACCGGAGGAGGTTTCCTCGGTTGCACCGATGAGCAGCTTGCCGTCTTCCGTATAGACCAGCTCAATCTTCTCAGCGATGCCCTGACGGCAGCCGTTGGAGGTGTTGATATGGCCGAAAACATACCAGTTGCCATTGGCTTTCACCACGCCGCCGTGGTTGCTGTCATTATTGGCACACATGGTTTCCAGGTCAGTCAGCTGCATCTCGCCATTGGCGTCACGCAGATAGTGACCGTGGTTGTCCTGAATCACATCATCGCCGAAGCCGTTCTCGCCGTAGTGCCATTCGCCCATCAGATCGGTGGTGTAAGCGTAGGACATACCGGTCGTTTTGTGCTTGACGCCGTCAGCACGGGTGCCGCCGCCGCCATTATAAACCAGGATGTAATAACCGGTTTCTGCATCTTTGCGCAGAGAAGTAGCCTCTTCCATGGGGAAGAAATGGTACTGGCTGCCGGCAATGGGCAGGTAGCTGTGAGCGGTTACGCCCCATGCGCCGTCAGTTTCTTCCACCTTATACAGCATTGCAATGCTGATACGGCCCGGGCCGCTGGTGGTGATGCCCTTCTTGTA
>CAOJND010000056.1 GCA_948439445.1 uncultured Eubacteriales bacterium
GAGGTGCCGCTTTCCCGCACGCGCCAAGCCCAAATGCAAGACACAACGCCAGCAGAATGGAAAGATGCTTTTTTAACATGTGGCGCCGCCTTTTAGATGCTTCTGCGCGGACAGGTTTTCCGTCTTCCGGGCCAAAAGCTCGTCGGACAGCAACTGTGCCTGGACATTTTCAAATCCCAGCCTGGCCACGGTATCGGAGAACCGCTCGCCGGTGATGCCCTGCTCCCGGAACAGCAGAATCGCCTTTTCCACCACGCTGAGGACCTCCTCCTCACTGGTGAAGATCTGCTCCAGCGGCCGGCCCTGGGCCACATGCTTGCCCCAGCGACCGCCTAAATAGACCCGATAGCCGGTGGTGTAGTCCTGGAAAGCCTTGAACGGGCATTTGCCCACACAGCGCCCGCAGTGGTTGCAGGCGTCCTGGGGCACGGTGATCTTGCCGTCCACCATTTTGGCCACGTGAATCGGGCACGCGGCCTCCACCGCGCAGCGCTTACAGCCCCGGCACAGCTCGTAGTTGATATCGGGGATTCGCTGTCCCACAATGCCCAGATCGTTGAGGTCGGGTTTGACGCAGTTGTTGGGGCAGCCGCCCACGGCGATTTTGAATTTGTGGGGCAGCTTGACGTCGTGATAGTTCTCATAGAACCGGCGGTGAATTTTTTCCGACAAATCGAAGGTGTCGATCAAACCGTATTGGCAGGTTGTGCCCTTACAGGACACCACAGGCCGCACCTTGGAGCCGGTGCCGCCGGTTTCCAGGCCATTTTCCGACAGGAATTGCCGAATGGCGTCGATGTTGTCATAGGGAACCCCTTGGATCTCCACAGTCAGCCGGGTGGTCATGGTGATTTCCCCGGAACCAAAGCGCTTGGCGGCTTCCGCGATGGCGGCGGACTCTGCGGCGGTGATTTTACCGTTGCGGGTGATGACCCGGCAATTGAACCGGTCGGGACTGTTCTTATCCCACAGGAAGCCCAGGGCCTTGACCCGGGTGATATCCTCCTGGGAGACGGCGGCGTGGGTATTTTTCACCTTCACATCGTTGAAAAAGGTTGCGCCCTCTAGCACCACGGTATTGGTGTAGCCATAGAATTTCAGCCGGTTTTGCAGGAAATAGGCCCGCTTGCCCTTGGCGCAGACCAAAAGCAGCTTCTCGTCCTTGCCCAAGCCCTCTACCGGGCCGTTGACCAGGGGTAGATTGACATAAAATGCGCCTCGGATCTTCGGCAGGGGATTTACATCCACAATGCGGTAGCCGTCTGCCTTTCCGGCGGCATATTCGGCCGGAGTCATGGAGTCCAAAACGCCGTCCAGCTTTTTTTGTAACAGGTATACCGCCTGCACAAACGGAGAAATGGCGGTGGAGAAAGGCGGCGCGTAGGCGTAGTCGCCGTTTTCAAAGTCCTCCAGCGTCGCGCCCAGGTTTAACCCGGTGACGGCGATGTCCACCATTTTATCCACCGCGCCAGGGCCCAGGACCTGAATGCCCAGCAGCTTCCGGGTGGTCCGGTCAGCGATGAGCTTGGTGATAAAGTAGCCGCTGTCGGGATAATAGTGGGCCTTATCGTCTGTGACCGCCAGACCGGTGATCACATCATAGCCGGCGGCTTTGGCCTGGGCCTCGGTAAGACCTGTGCGGCCGCAGTTTAGCCCTGGCAGCTTTACGACGCCGGTGCCCAGCACGCCGGGATAACGCTTAGCTGCGCCGGTGAGGATTTGGGCCAGGGTGCGGCCCTCTAGATTCGCGGAGGAACCCATGGGCGACCACTGGGGCTGTCCGGTTATCCGGCTGGAAACCATGGCGCAGTCGCCAATGGCGTATACATCCGCTAGGTTGGTTTCCAACTGGTCATTGACAACAATGGTACCTTTGTGCATCGCCACGCCGCTGCCTTCCAAAAAGCCGGTGTTGGGCCGGATGCCCACCGCCATCACGGATAGCTGGCAGGGCAGAACGCCTGTGGCGGTCTGTACGCCGGTAACGCTGCTCTCGCCCAGGAAACGCTGGACAGCGACGCCGGTAATCACCCGAATTCCGCTTTCGGCCAGATGCTTTTTCACATAGGCAGCCATTTCCGTGTCCAAGATATTGGGCAGCACCTGATTGGCCATATCCACCACGGTGACGGCGACGCCCTGGAGCTTCAGATTTTCCGCTACCTCCAGGCCGATAAAGCCACCGCCGACCACAACCGCCTGCTTGACGGAGTGCTCTGTCACAAAGTCACGAACCGCCACGGCGTCGTTGGGTGTGCGCATTTTGAACACGCCGGGCAGACCGATTCCCTCCAGAGGAGGCATCACCGGGGACGCGCCGGTGGCGATGATGAGCTTGTCATAGCTGTGAACTTGGGTTTGCTGGGTGGCGATGTCCAAAACCGTTACCTGGTGGGCTTGCGCGTCCAGGCCCACAGCCTGTTTGCCGGTATGGACTTCCACGCCGGTCAACGCAGCGTAGCTTTTGGGGGTGTTGACAATCAGAGCGTCCCGGCTTTCAATCAGGCCGCCTATGTAATAGGGGAGTCCACAGCCGGCATAGGAAATGTCCTGATCCTTGGTCAAAATTGTGACGGACGCCCCCCGATCCGCCCGCTTCAGCTTGGCGGCGACCTTGGTTCCGGCGGCTACGCCGCCGAGGATTAAGTAATTCATAAAATCAATCCTTTCATTTGATTTTTATTGTTTTACCTTGTGACAACAGCCCTCCATGCCGGCGCATTCAGGCTTGAAGGCGGTGCAAACTGCCACATCGCCGCCGGAAATCTCTAGCTGGCGACCATGAACGAGAGCGTCAGCCAGTTTTTTTCGTGCGTTGGCGTACATCCGAGTGACGGTGGTACGGGCCACATCCATTTTCGCCGCGCACTGGGCCTGGCTGAAGCCTTCAAAATCAATCAGTCGTATGGTCTCATACTCGTCATAGCCCATCTGGATTTTGTCCCGTGGGGGCACTTGGGTAGGCGCAAAAGATGTTGCATAGGGGAATGAGCAGATGCGTCTGCATTTTTGCGGTCTGGACAATTCAATCCCTTCTTCCACCAGTGAATTCTACCATGCATCATAGCATTTTTATAGACATATGTCAATAATAAAACCATACCTATATGGGCATATCCATAAAAATAAGGGCTATGGTTTGCGTTTGCACTGCCATAGCCCTGAAAAATATTATTTTTTTATTTTGTGTAACAGGTTGGTTTTTGGCTCTTTGCCGGTGAAAAGCCGGTGAATGTTGGCGTGGTGCATACCGATAATTAAAAGCGCCAAAACGCACCCGCCTGCCAGCACCAGGGGCCGGCTGCGGTAGAACAGGCATAGATAGACGATAGCTCCGGCGGCGCCTGAAATAGAACCTAAAGATACAAAACCGGTAAGCAGGTAGGCCAACAAGAAAATTCCTGTAATGACCAGGCCACACCACCAATCGATCAGGTAGACAGCGGTGATGCCACAAAGAACGCCTTTCCCGCCTCGAAAGCCCAATAGGGCGGGGAAGTCGTGGCCCAGTGAAACCAATAATGCACCCAGGGTAACGCCCTCCAGATAGAATCCATAGGGACGGAGCAAGAATCCTCCCAGCAGACAGGCGGCTACGGTTTTCCCCACATCAACCAGCAACACGACCAGCGTGAAAATACCGCCGTAGCTCCGGGCGAAATTGGTCAATCCCGCGTTTCCGCTGCCATGGGTGCGGACGTCCTCATGAGCGCACACCCGGGAAACCAAAATAGAGCCATTGAGATTTCCCAGCAGGTAAGCGCCCAGGACAATGAAGCATGTCCAAAGCCACATGCGTTATTCCTCCTTATCCCCCTTCTGCCGGATGGTAATCCGGACAGGCGTACCCTGAAGTCCAAAAACCTCTCGGATTTGATTTTCCAAATACCGTTGGTAGGAAAAGTGGAACAATCTGGCATCGTTGCAAAAAATCACAAAATGGGGGGGCTTTGTGCTGGCCTGGGTCATATAATAGATCTTCAGCCGGCGGCCCTTATCGGAGGGGGGCTGTACTCTGGAGGTGGCGTCTGCCAGGACAGAATTCAACGCGCCGGTTGTAATTCTGCTGGTGTTTTGGGCGTAGACATCCTGAATCACCTTGTATAGCCGATCCACCCTCTGGCCGGTCAGCGCTGACAGAAACACCACAGGAGCATAGGTCATATAGCTGAGTCCCTGCCGGACATCGATCTCTTTGTCGCGCATGGTGTTGGTTTGTTTGTCGGCCACGGCGTCCCATTTGTTCACCACCAAAATGGCGGCTTTCCCAGCCTCGTGGACAAGACCGGCGATTTTGGTGTCCTGCTCTGTCACGCCGTCGTTGGCATCTAGTAAAATCAGGCACACATCGGCCCGTTCGATGGCGTTGATGCTGCGCATATTGGAATACTTCTCGATCACATCGTCCACTTTGCTCTTCCGACGCATGCCGGCGGTGTCAATCAAGCAGTATTTTCCAGTCTCATTTTCAAAATAACTGTCGATGGCGTCCCGGGTGGTGCCCGCAATATCAGAGACAATCGCCCGCTCCTCTCCTAGAATCCGATTGAGCAGGCTGGACTTGCCCACGTTGGGCTTTCCCACAATGGCGACCTTAATCCGGTCGTCGTCCTCTTCCACATCGCCGCTGTCGGGAAATTGCGCCAGACACCAGTCCAGTAAATCGCCGGTGCCATGACCGTGAATTGCGGAGACCTCAAACGGATCGCCCAGCCCAAGGGCATAGAACTCATACACGTCCGGGTTGGTTAGACCAATGCTGTCGCACTTATTTACCACCAGTGCCACAGGCTTTTTGCTTCGCTGAAGCATGGCTGCCACATCCAGATCCGCGGCGGTGACACCTGTCTTGACATCGGTCACCATAATAATGGCGTCTGCCAGCTCAATGCCAATTTCCGTCTGACGGCGCATAAACTTTAGCATATCACTATCGGTTCCCGGTTCAATACCGCCGGTGTCTACCAAAGAGAAGGTGACGCCGCACCACTCGCATTCACCGTAGATCCGATCCCGCGTAATGCCTGGCGTATCGCCCACAATGGCATTTCGATGGCCGGTGAGTTTGTTAAACAGCATGGACTTGCCCACGTTTGGCCGGCCCACAATGGCAACCAGATGCTTTGCCATAGAAATCTCTCCTTTCGGGGAAAAAAGCTTCTTTTTCATTATGGCATAGAAGCCATGGAAAATCAATCATAATTCAGAGAAAAAAGATAAGCGGAAGGCGCCTGCCTTCCGCTTATCATGTTCCTTCGCTTACTCTGCTTCAACAGCCAGAACCTGACGGCCATTGTAGAAGCCACAGGCCTTGCAGGCTCTATGGGGCACAACGGACTCCCCGCACTTGGGGCAAACCGTCACGCTGGGGGCAGACAGCTTCCAATTGGAACCACGGCGCTTATCGCGGCGGGCCTTGGACACTTTACACTTAGGGACAGCCATGGATGACACCTCCTTGGTTGAACTGCTATCAAAACAGCGTCAAAATGGAATTTACTTTTCAAGAAGCTGTTGGAGTACGGCAAAACGGGGATCGGGTTCCTTCCGGCAATCGCAGGGACCATCGTTTAGGTTTTTACCGCAACGGCAGCATAACCCACGGCAGTCCGGCTTGCACAGCAGTTTGGAATCCATATTCAGCACAAAGATCGTGCGGACAATGTCCTCCAGATCAGCGCTGTCCCCATCCAAGGGAAACACCCATTCCTCCTCGGCGCCCTCGTCTTCCGGCTCTGGGACAAGCACAGCTCGAATGGGATAGGTCACATCCCGCTGAAATTCCCGGGCGCAACGGTCGCAAGTACCGGCAAGCTTGGCCGAAATAGAACCGGTCATCATCAGCACCCCTGCTGTGTTGCGTACGGAACCGGAGGCCTGTACTGGCTCCTGTGCGGGAGCGCAGGTACCAAACTGAAGATCGCTCAGATCCACGCTGGTGGCAAAGGAAACCGATGCGCCGGGACAGTCAATTATCTTGGACAGCCCAAGTAGCATAGCAATCCCTCCAAACAGTCACGCACTGTGTATTATAATGCTTTTCCAGTGGTTTGTCAAACATTTTTTTTGAAAAAATCGGAAATATGGGGGAACCTCCGGGAATTCAGCTGAAATCGCGCAGTAGATGAGATTTCACTTGACTTTTGGAGCAAAATGGGGCATGATGTGCCTGAGGTGTGCATAATGAAAGAACTAAAAATTGAGGTCAATGATGCGGGCCAGCGGTTGGATCGCTTTTTGGCCAAGGCGGTTCCCTTGCTTCCAGCGTCTCTGGCCCAGAAATATATCCGGATTAAGCGAATCAAACGAAATGGCGCCAGAGCGGAGCGGGATACCCGGTTGGAGACCGGCGATGTGCTTCAGCTTTACATCAACGACGAGTTTTTCGACAAGCCCAGGCAGGATAACGCCTATCTGACGGTGGCGGCGCCAAAATTAAATATTGTATATGAGGACGCACAGATTTTACTTGTGGACAAACGGCCGGGACTTGCGGTGCATCCCCATGATGGGGCGGAGTACGGCAGAACGCTGATCGACCAAATCCAAGCCTATCTCTACCAAAAGCGGGAGTGGGTACCGCGCCTGGAAAATGCCTTTACCCCAGCGCTGTGCAACCGGATTGACCGCAACACCGGCGGGATCGTCATCGCGGCCAAGACCGCCGAAGCGCTTCGCATTATGAACCAGAAAATCAAGGACCGGGAAATTGACAAACGCTATCTGGCGGTTGTGGAAGGCACGCTCAAGCCGCGGGAGGGGAGCCTGAAGGGCTACATTTTTAAAGACGCGGTGAAAAATCGGGTCTATGTAACCGATTCTCCCCAGCCTGGCGCCAAGACTGCCCAGACCCGGTACAGGACCCTGGCCTGCGCCAACGGACTGTCCCTGGTGGAGTGCCAACTGCTTACTGGAAGGACCCACCAGATTCGCGCCCAGTTTGCCCATGCCGGTCACCCGCTATTGGGGGATGGGAAATATGGAAAGTTGGATAAACGCTATGATCGGACCTATCAGGCCCTATATTCCTATCGTCTGGACTTTTGCTTTACCACGGAGGCGGGTTGCCTGGCGCATTTAGATGGGCAGCGGTTCCAGGTAAAACAGGTGGATTTTGTAGAAACCTATTTCCCAGCATTTCAGTTGGACTAGGGAAGCATAGGCGCTATTTATGGTATTTGGAGCCAGCCTGGATGGACTCGGCCCGGTATAGCTGCTCCAGCACCATAATACGGGCTAAATGGTGCGGGAAAGTCATGGGACTCATGGAGAGCCGGAAATCCGCCTTTGCCTTGACCTGGGGGGCAATGCCATAAGAGGAGCCGATGAGAAAGCAAGCACTGCTTTTGCCGGAGAGCTTCACCTGGGAGAGCTTCTCTGCCAGAGCCTCGGAGGACAGTAGCTTGCCCTCCGGCGTCAGGACGCAGAACCAAACGCCTTTTGGCAGCTTGGCCAGGATTTGCTGTCCCTCCCGCTCCAGCCCGGCGGCGATTTCGGCGGGGGAGGGGGACTCAGGCAAGCGATGCTCCGGCAGCTCTACCAGCCGGAACTGGCAATAACCCCCTAGCCGCTTTCTATATTCCTCTGCGGCGGCCAAATAAAACGGCTCTTTCAGCTTGCCCACGGTAATAAGCGTTAGTTCAAACATGGCGATCCTTTCACGGTGTCACTGCTTGTGGACGTGATTGTTGATATGCTCGTTGCAATAGCAGAAATAGCCGTTGCACCGGGAGCAATAGCGGAATTCCAATTCCGGATTGCTCACATCAGTACGGCCACAAACGGTGCATTTGTGGGTATAAGGCGCTTTGGGTTGGGCAGTAGTGGCCTGATAGGAACCAGCAGAGGGAAAATAGATGGGCTTGGCCTTTTTGTTTCTTCCATCGGTATTTCTATTAAAGATCCGCATTGCGTTGATCTGCCAGGACATGGGCACCACATTCAGAACGTCCTTGCCAAAGAACAGGAAGTAATTCAGCAGCGCCACAATGGGGAACAGGTTGTATGGGAATGGATTGACGATCAGGGTATACACCACAATAACCAGATCGAACAGGGCAAAGATCCAGGCCCGCACTGGAATAATAAACATCAGAAGGAACTGGGAGTTGGGATACAACGTGGCGTAGGACAGAAATAGACTTAGATTTAGATAATATGCTGTGGCTTGTCCGCCGAAAATCATACAGTAGATATCCATCAGCACAACGCCGGTAAAATAGAACAGGTTAAACCGCAGGGTGCCCCAGACAGACTCCATTGCCCGCCCCAGACTGTAGTAGCACAGTAGCATAATCGCGGTGAACAGGACATTTCCATTGCTATAGGCCAGTGGATAGGTAATAAGCCGCCAGACCTGTCCCTTTAGAATGAGGGCGCGGTCGAAGCAGAGTAAATTGAACAAAACGGGATTGATCATTGCCATGAGATATACCACGGCGGTTCCCGCAGAGATATAGAGCATCAGGTTTGGAATTCCTTTACTCTTATTGCGATAACAGAATCGGTCAAACCGGCGGCGCAGCTTTTTCAAACAAACTCACTCCTATAATCAATAATAGGTTTATTTTAGCAGCTTAGGAGATAAAAGTCCATAGGACAATTGTGAATATTCTGTTGAAAATGGGAAAGCAAAAAAATAGGGCAAGGGGATTGACAACCATATAAAATGTTGTATAATGAAGAAAAATGTATAACGCCTTATCAAGAGTGGTGGAGGGAACGGCCCGATGAAGCCCGGCAACCTGATTTTTTCAAGGTGCTAAATCCGGCGGAAACGAGAGATGAGGATTCGGTTGTGGTGTGCTGGATCTGCAGCACGCCTTATTTTTTGGATGTTTGAGACAGAAAGGTTGTTATTTCCAATGGAAAAGCGTATTTTTACTTCGGAATGTGTGACAAACGGTCACCCTGATAAGGTGGCGGATTTTATTTCAGATCAAATTCTTGACGCGTGTTTGGCCCAGGATCCCGGTTCCCGGGTGGCCTGTGAAACCATTGTTACCACAGATTTTTGCCTGATCTGCGGGGAGATCACCACCCAGGCGAAGGTGGACTATGAGGCGGTGGCGCGCAACGCGATTCGTCAGATCGGCTATACCCGGCCGGAGGACGGTTTTTGTGCGGATACGGTGGAAATCCTGTGCAAGCTGCATACCCAGTCCGCCGATATTGCCCTGGGCACCAATGATCAGGTGGGCGGCGCAGGAGATCAAGGTATGATGTTTGGCGGCGCTTGCACCCAGACGCCGGAGTTGATGCCACTACCCGCCGCCCTGGCAAGAGCTTTGACCAACCGGCTGAC
>CAOJND010000057.1 GCA_948439445.1 uncultured Eubacteriales bacterium
GGAAGTAAAATACCGCCGAAATCAGCTTTCATATTATATGACACATTTCTCTTTTTGTCAAGGGGTAAAAAATAGTTTTTTTGGAGATAATCCCCTAGGGTGATTGAATATGAAACTTTGGCGGCAGATTTTTCTATTTTATATTGGCGGATGCTGTTACTGTGTCCTGGAATTGCTGTGGCGCGGTTGGACCCATGGAAGTATGTTTTTGCTGGGTGGATTGTGCTTTGTGATTCTGGGACAGCTACGGCGCAGTCCGCTGCCGGTGTGGGCTTCCATGCTTTTGGGCGCGTTTGCCGTGACGGCGCTGGAGTTGACGGTGGGGCTGCTGGTAAACCGGCAATATGCCATTTGGGATTACCGGGGCCTGTGGCCCAATTTCCGTGGACAGATATGCCTGATTTTTTCCCTGCTCTGGATTCCGGTCAGTCTTGCAGGGATGGAGCTGAACCGGCTGGTGGCGCGCTGGCTCCCCGGTGTCTGAGGGGCTGGCTGCATGAAAATGTGGGAGTAGATCTAAAAAAACCGGAAAATTATTGTATTTGACAATTCCATGGCGGATTAGTATAATAAATATGACTTACGGTGGGTGCCGTATGCAGAGGAGGCGGGAAATTGGGCTTTGAATCGCTGCTGGGCAACGACCAGGTGAAAGAGAATCTGCGCAATACCTTATCCCAGGACCGCGCCTCCCATTTCTATTTGATTTCCGGTGCGCCTGGCTCCGGCCGGCACACCCTGGCCAGGCTGCTGTGCGCCGCGTTGCAGTGCCAGGGAGAGGACAAGCCATGTATGGCCTGCCAACAGTGCCGGAAGGTGCTCTCGGGTACCCATCCGGATGTGATCACCGTGGAAGATTCGCAGCATGTGACGGTTCCCATCAAGCTGGTGCGCCAGGCCCAGGCGGACGCCTATGTAAAGCCCAACGAGGGGAAGCGAAAGATCTATGTATTTCCCCAGGAGCTGGGACTTCCCGGGCAGAATGCCCTGCTTAAAATTTTGGAGGAGCCGCCGGCCTATGGTGGATTTTTGCTGCTCACGGACAATCCGGAAAAGCTACTACCTACCCTCCGGTCCCGCTGTGTCCACCTGCGGCTGCAAGCACTCAAGCCCTTGCAGCTGCGGCAGGCGCTTACATCCGCGTTTCCCAAGGCCGATCCTCAGGCGATGGAGGCGGCTATCTCCCGTAGCGGCGGTTATTTGGGCCAGGCCCAGGCCATGCTGCGGGCCAAAAGTCAGCGCTGTCCGGAGACGGAGGCCTTCGCCGCCGCCCTGGCTGCGCCCAATCCCATGGCGCTGCTGGCGCTTTTGGCGCCCATGGAAAAATGGAAGCGGGAGAGACTTTCCGATTGCCTTCAGGACTTTCTTCGGTTGATACAAGAGGCGATGGTTTTCCGGGCGGGATTGCCTGTGCTGGACCCCATCGCCCAGACCGTGGCCGCCGCGCGGAATCCCGGGGAATTGATGGCCATGGCGCAGACGCTGAAAAAGGCAATTGCATATACCCAGGGCAACGTATCCCCGGCCGCAGTCTGCGGCTGGCTGGGATGGGCCCTGCGATCCTAAAAGGAGTACATTCATGAATGAAGAAATTTTGACCCCCCAGGCGCCAGAGCAAGAGCCAATGCCTGTGGAGGAGACTGGGCAAGACCCCCTGGAGGCGTTACCTACCCAGGAAGCGCCTACGGAACCAGAGACGGTGGAAGTTGTGGATATTCAGTTCCGGCCCGGCCAGAAGATATACTTTTTTGATCCCGACGCTCTGACGTTTGAACCAGGAGAGCCGGTGATCATTGACACGGCCAGAGGACCGGAATTTGGCATCTGCGCCGGCGGAAATCATCAGATTAAATCCACCCAGGTGGTCGCGCCATTGCGAAAGGTTTTGCGCCGGGCTACCGAAGCGGACCAGCGAATTGTGGAGGAGAACCGCCGGAAGGAAAAAGTGGCCTTTGACATCTGCCTACAAAAAATTGCGGACCATGGGCTGGATATGCAACTGGTTTCCACGGAATATGTATTTGACGGCTCCAAAATTGTGTTCTATTTTACTGCGGACGAACGGGTGGATTTTCGGGAACTGGTGAAAAACCTCGCCGCCACCTTCCACGTCCGGATTGAGCTGCGCCAAATTGGCGTTCGGGATAAGGCCAAGATGGTTGGCGGTCTGGGTATTTGCGGCCGGCCTCTGTGCTGCGGGTCCTTCCTGGCAGATTTTCAACCGGTGTCCATCAAAATGGCCAAGACTCAAAATCTAAGCCTGAATCCCACCAAAATCTCCGGTACCTGCGGCCGGCTGATGTGCTGTCTGAAATATGAGCAGGAGGCCTATGAGGATCTGCTGCGTACCTGCCCCAAGGCGGAGTCTTTTGTGGATACCCCCGACGGCCGGGGGACGGTGACGGAGGTCAACCTGTTGGCACAGAAGGTCCGGGTGCGAATGGAAAATCAGCCGGAAAACATTGGGACTTATGCCAATGCGGATATTGCTGTACTGCGCAATGGTAAGGCGAAAAAAACCGACCCGCCCATTCCTGACGACCTGGCGCCCATCTCGGGCAAACAGGTGGTCCGGGAGAAGAAACCTGCGCCGGTGGAGGAGAGTCCGCTGCTGGAGCCGGTGAAGTTTCGCTATCGGATGGACGATGTGGTGGACGAGCCTGCCGCGCCCACTTCCAAGGAGCCGCCGAGGCCCCGCCGTCCCAGAAGGGTCAGAACTGGCGAACAGGAGCAGAAGCCCCGCCCGGTCCGGCAGGGCGATCAGATCAAAACCCTGGAACAAAAGCCCCGCCCCCCCAGACAGAGCCAGCCGCCAAAGGCCGGCGGGGAACCGGCGGAGGCTGCCCAGGAGCGGCGGCAGCGGCCCAACAAGGGTTACCGTAAGCCCAATCACCGCAGGAGTGGGAACAACCGCCCCGGCGGCGAACCCAAACAGGATTAATATCAGCGCCTCGCTGTGACAGCGAGGCGCTCAGCATATTGAAAGCTTCGTCATGTTTGCCGCCTACAGGCGACCAATCAACAAAAATCAACCGCCATTTCCTACATTATCGAGGAAATGGCGGTGTTTTTCATCGAACGTATTCGATCACAACCCGGCGGTTTGGTTCGGTTCCAGTGGAATGGGTGGTGATGTTTTCCATGTCTTGCAAGGTGGCATGAATGATGTGGCGCTCATAGGCGTTCATCGGCTCTAGCGTGACCCGGCGCCGGGCCTTGAGTACCTGCTGGGCCTTTTTCCGGGCGTACCGCCGGAGAGACTCCATCCGTTTCTCCCGATAGGATTCCGCATCCACATTGACCCGCAGACGGCGTTCGGCATCTCGGTTCATTACATAATTGCACAGGTGCTGAATGGCGTCTAACGTCTCTCCACGGTGACCAATCAGGAAACCCAGATCCTCACCAATCAAGGCCACCTGATAGATGTCGTTCTCTCCCTTCCAGGCATGGGGTACAGCCTGAGAACCCATCCGCTCTAACAGGCCCTTCAAAAATTGTTCGATTCGTTCCTCTGTGCTTCCTGGCTCTGCCGGGGCATACACCTTTGGCGCTTTTGGCTGCATTGGCTCCCGCGGCTCCCTGACTGGTTGCGCTTCTCTGGGTTGCCGGGGCTGCTTAGGCGCTTCGGACTTGGGGCGTTCCGGCGCTGCCTCCGACCTGCGAACCGGTGCATCCGCCTTGGGCTTTGCGGGTTCTGCTACGGATTTGGGCGGCTTGACCGGCTCCGCTTTGGGCTTGGGAGGTTCGGATGGCTTAACCGGTTCTGCCTTAGGCTTAGTGGACTCCGCCGCAGGCTTGGAGGGCTTTGCCACAGCGGGGGCAGGCTTTTTGGTACGGGAGGCGGAGGACAGAGCGGTTTTGGGCGCTTCCGGAACCGGATCCTCGGCTTCATAGGTCACCTGCACCTTGGCCGGAGAGCCACCGAAGCCGAAAAAGCTGCTTTTGGCCTGAGCCAACACCTGGACAGACACGCTGTCCCGATCCAGCCCCAACTGGGCTAGAGCAGCCTCAATTGCCAGATCAATGGTTTTTCCCGTGGTAATGATATGTTTCTCCATATTTGCTTACTCCTTTGTGGGCGTGGAGCCATAGCGGTTGGGGTCATAGGCACGGCCCTTGCAATAGGGACGGCTGGGGATGCCAGACAGGCAGCTTTCATCTTCCTGCTGATCCTCCTCGGAGAGCAGACCCTTGTTCATGGCGTATTCCCTGGCAGCGGCGGCTTTTTGCTGTGCCTGCTCCCGCTGCTGTTTTTGCTGAAGTTTTTTCTTACTGGTGTTTTCGGTGATTCCATCGGGATTTGCGGCGCGGCGGGCAGCGCGAATCCGCTCTTTCTCCGCCTCAATGGCCTCCTGCTCCATCAGCTGCTGAAGCCGGCGGGCATCTTCCTCGTCGTAAATCTTCCGGTAGTGGACAGTCAGATAGGTGTCCATAATGGCGCTGACAATGCCCTGGATGAACCAGTACAAGCTCAGTGCGGCGGGGATGGTAAAGCCAATCCACAGAGACATCAGGGGCATCATAAACATCATGCCCTTACTCATCTGGTTGGCCTGGGAGTTTTTGGCCGCTTCCTCATCCCGAACTCCGTTTTGATCGGTAATCACGGAATTGTTGGTCTTTTGGGCGATAAACATAGTCAGAACCTGACTGGCTGCGGACAAAATGGGAATCAAAAACGCACCGATATGCGCCCAATCATAGGCATCCCAGGCAAAGATGTTAAACTGGGGCACAACGCCCAGATCAATGCCCAGGAAGGTAAAGTTCACGCCATTTAGCACAGAGCCGCTGAGCCCGGGAATGGTCTGCTGTAGCTGCTGGGCGAACTCCGGAATGTGCCGGGCGGCAATCATCTGGTTATAGAAGGAGTTGCCGGAAAACAGGTCGGGATTGGCGTTTTTGATAAAATCCACAATTTGCGCCGCCACTTCGCCGCTCTGGTGAAGCATATAGGTGATGGGCTGACGCACCACAGCGTACAGAGGCAGCAACAGAAGCAGTGGTACAAAGCCCCATAGGCAGCCACCAAACATGCTGACGCCTTCTCTTTGCTGCAGCTCCCGCAGGGCCTGGCTCTGCTTGGCTTGATCATCGGCGTATTTTTTCTGAATTTCCTGCATCTGCGGCGCCAGCCGGGACATTTTCATGGTGCTCTGCTTGCTCTTGGCGGAGACGGGGAAGAGAATGAGCTTGACCAGCACAGCGAAAATGATCAACGCAACGCCATAGCTGCTTGTCCAATTGTACAACCAGGACAGCAGATAACCGAAGGGAACGGTGATAAGATCAGAGATGCTAAATGCTAAGAACATGTAGATTCCTCCTAAGTTTCAGGGGACGGGATCATAATAATCTCCCTTATAAAAGGGGTGGCACCGGGCGAGACGCCGCACCGCCAGCCAGCCACCCTTGGCAGCGCCGTACTTTTCAATGGCCTGCTGGGCGTAGCAGGAGCAGGTGGGATAAAACCGGCAGGAAGGGGGCGTATAGGGGGAGATGCCCCGACGGTAGAGCCGGATCAATGCCAAAAGCAATCGTTTCATGGCTGCAACTCCGGATGCCGGAGGATACCGGCCTTGCCGGCCAACCGGAGATAGGTTTCGGTCAGCACGCCAAAGTCCGCGCCGATGGCCCGGCTGCGCGCCACCACCACGATGTCCCAGCCGGGGGAAAATTCCGCCTCGTGAAGCCGGTAAATCTCCCGCAGGCGGCGGCGCACCCGATTGCGGACCACGGCATGGCCCAGCTTCCGGCCCACGGTAATGCCCACCCGGTTGCCGCCGGTATGGTTTCGCCTGGCGTACAGCACCAGATAGGGACTGGTCAGCCCTCGAGTGGCGTAGAGCCGCCGGAAGATATGGTTGAATTTCAATGGGCAAGAATACTCCATAGGCAGCCTCCACCGCGAAAAAAGGGAGCGGGGCGAATGACCATTCGCCCCGCTTGGACTCCCGTTTCGCATTGAGCGATTATCCGATGCATAAAAGATGTGCTTTAGGCGGACAAAACATTACGGCCCTTCGCGCGACGGCGGGCCAAGACCTTCCGGCCATTGGAAGTAGCCATTCTCTTACGGAAGCCGTGAACTTTGGATCTATGACGCTTATTGGGCTGGTAGGTACGCTTCATGGAAACACCTCCTGTACAGATTCTATGCGCAACAGCCAATCAACAACGGCCGTAGCAACGTAAATTTATGCTGGGGGCAAGCCTGCCCCAGCCATACCCCGCTATTATAACCGAAAAAAACCGGCAGGTCAACCCACATTTTTTCATTTTTGCAAATTGTCCCGGCTATTCCACCGTCCGGGGATCCACCGTTTTTACCCAGTCGATCAGGGCAAAGGGGACATGACAATAGCCACCTGGGGTTTTGTCCAGGTAATGTTGATGGGCCTGCTCCGCCGGATAAAAGCACCCCAAAGGGCAGCATTCCACGGCTAAGGGTTTGTCCAACCGGCTTGCCAATGCTTCCAGGGAGGCCTGGGCTATCTGGCCGTCAGCAGGGTCGGTGTAATACACGCCGGTGCGATACTGGCGGCCAACATCACCGCCCTGCCGGTCCACAGCGGTGGGATCGATAATCCGATAAAACAGCGCCAGTAGCTTGTCCAGTGGTAAAACCGCCGGATCGTAGTCCACCAAAACGGTTTCAGCATGACCGGTGTCGTTTTGGCAGACCTGCCAGTAGGTGGGATTGGCCACGGTGCCATTGGCAAAGCCCACCTGAGTCTGGGCCACACCGCGAATACAGCTCACGTATTTTTCCACACCCCAGTAGCAGCCCCCAGCTAAATAGATCCGCTTCAAGCCGTCCTTCTTTTCTTCCATCATGCAATATGCCTCCTGCTCGGTTTGGCTCAGCTTTCCGCCCGCTTTTTCATAACCTGCCGCATTCTGGTGGCGTGGTCCAGCTCCCGCTTGCGAATCCGCAGGGTTTTGGGGGTGCATTCCAACAGTTCGTCGTCAGCCAAAAATTCCAGACACTGTTCCAGGGAGAACACCCGCGGGGTGGTTAGCCGTAGAGCCTCGTCGGAACCGGCTGCCCGCATGTTGGTCAGCTGCTTTTTCTTGCACACGTTGACGGTCATATCCTCATTGCGGCTGCAAATGCCCACCACCATACCGGCGTACACCGGGGTGCCTGGGCCGATGAACAGGACGCCCCGGCCCTGGGCGTTGAACAGACCGTAGGAGCAGGCCTCGCCGGATTCAAAGGCGATCAAAGAGCCGGTGAGCCGCCGCTCGATCTCGCCTTTCATGGGGGCGTAGGTTTCCAACACAGAGCTCATAATGCCCTCGCCCCGGGTATCGGTG
Source organism: uncultured Eubacteriales bacterium (assembly GCA_948439445.1). GTDB lineage: Bacteria > Bacillota > Clostridia > Oscillospirales > Oscillospiraceae > Faecousia. Next base: position 7,324 of record CAOJND010000057.1, read on the forward strand.
AGAAATTCGTTCCGGTAGCCGAACAGGCCCCGAGAGGGTACCAAAAATTCCAGCCGGTAGCGGTTACCCAGGGGGGTCATGCTGACCAGATCCCCCTTGCGGCGGCCCATTTTCTCAATCACGCTGCCCATGGACTCCTCGGGCACATCGGCCACCATCCGTTCGATGGGCTCGCAGAGCTTGCCGTCAATTTCCTTGGTCAGCACTCTGGGGGTGGATACGGAGAACTCATAGCCCTCCCGGCGCATGGTTTCCATCAAAATAGACAGGTGCATCTCGCCCCGGCCGGCTACGTTGAACGCATCGGTCCCCTGCTCCGTCACATGCAGGGACACGTCCTTGAGCAGCTCCCGCTCCAGCCGGTCCCGCAGGTTTCGGGAGGTGACGTATTTTCCCTCCTGCCCGGCAAAGGGGGAGTCGTTCACGGCAAAGGTCATCTCAATGGTGGGATCGCTGATTTTGACAAAGGGCAGCGGCTCCACAGCCTCCGGCGCACACAGAGTCCGGCCGATGGTGATGTCGGACATGCCGGACAGGGCTACAATCTCACCTGCACCAGCCTGGGAGATGGGGTTTTTTCCAAGACCGTCAAATTCATATAAGGCGACGACCTTGCCCTTTTGCTGAATCTGCGGATCATGGTAATCGCAGATTACTACCTCCTGATTGACCCGAATGGTGCCCCGCTCCACCCGGCCAACGGCAATCCGGCCGACATATTCATTATAATCAATGGAGGACACCAGCATCTGTAGCGGCGCGGCGGCGTCCCCCTGGGGGGCCGGGATATAGCTGGCAATGGTTTCAAACAGGGGTGCCAGGTCCACGCCTTCCTGGTCGGGGTTGTAGGAGGCAATGCCCCGGCGGGCGGAGCAGAACACAGTGGGGGAGTTGAACTGCTCGTCGGTGGCGTTTAGATCCAGCAGCAGCTCCAGCACCTCGTCCATAACCTCGTGGATGCGCGCGTCGGGCCGGTCAATTTTATTGACCACTACGATCACCTTGTGGCCCAGCTCTAGAGCCTTTTGCAGCACAAACCGGGTCTGGGGCATAGGGCCTTCCGCCGCGTCCACCAGCAGCAGAACGCCGTTGACCATTTTCAAGATTCGCTCCACTTCGCCGCCAAAGTCGGCATGCCCCGGGGTATCCACAATATTGATCTTCAGATCTTTATACCGGATGGAGGTGTTTTTCGCCAAAATGGTAATACCCCGCTCTCGCTCTAAATCGCCGGAGTCCATAACGCGCTCTACAGCCGCTTGATTCTCCCGGTAGATTCCGCCCTGTTTCAGCATTTCATCCACCAAAGTGGTCTTGCCATGGTCGACGTGAGCAATAATCGCGATATTTCGAATGTTCTCCTGGGATACCATTTCATTCTCTCCTTTTCCATACAAAACATTAAAATTTCCTCAACAAAGAAATATACCACATGTACAAAAGAAAAGCAACATTTTTGTGTAAAATAACAACTTTTTTCCGACTGCCTCTCCGGCGCGGGAATTGGATTTGGCAAACCCAATATGGGTAAAGTATACAAAAATTTTACAAGTTCTTTGGGGAAAATGTAGAAATCTAATCAATTACTAAAATTTAGCAAATACTGGATTGAAGGACGGGTTTGTACTGTGCTATTCTAATTTTCTAATCCGAGAAGGGAAGCAGTGCCTGAAATTTTTGCTTTAAGACCACAGGGCGCTGCCGTTGGCGGAAAAGAGGGGAGCTGATGCTGGAAACCGTGCCGTCTGTTTGAGGTTCGAAATGAAATGGAGAACGACCGATTATCTTTAAGGAGGAAAAAAGATGAAGTCTAGAAGCAAAGGAATTGCCCTGCTGTGTGCCATTGTCATGGTGCTACAGCTATTTGTGGTTCCGGCGGGAGCGGCAAAGGCGGAGGACG
>CAOJND010000058.1 GCA_948439445.1 uncultured Eubacteriales bacterium
CCCCTCCGGTGGCGGCAAAAGCACCCTGTGCCAGTTGATTCCCCGGTTTTACGAGGTCAGCAGCGGCGCCATCCGCATTGACGGACACGATATCCGGGATGTTAAGCAAAGCTCGCTGCATCAGTGTATTGGCATTGTGCAACAGGATGTATTCCTGTTTGCAGACACCATATTTGAGAATATTCGCTATGGAAAGCCGGACGCTACCATGGAGGAAGTGGTGGCCGCCGCCAAGAAAGCGGAGATTTATGAGGATATCCTGGCCATGCCCAAGGGCTTCGACACCTATGTGGGCGAGCGGGGCACGCTGCTGTCCGGCGGGCAAAAGCAGCGGATTTCTATTGCCCGGATTTTCCTGAAAAATCCGCCGATTTTGATCCTGGACGAGGCCACCTCCGCTCTGGACTCCGTTACAGAGGCCAAAATCCAGCGGGCCTTTGACGCCCTGTCCAAGGGCCGGACCACGTTGATCATCGCCCACCGCCTATCCACCATCCGGGCGGCGGAACAGATTGTGTCCATTGCTGACGGGGTAGTCACCGAGGTGGGCACCCACAAGCAGCTACTGGAAAAAGGCGGCGTCTATGCCGATCTATACCGAACCCAGAGCGGCTTGTCCGGCGAAAACTCAAAATAAACGAACGCGGCAGAAAACGGTCAAAACTGTTTTCTGCCGCGTCAGTCGCTGCGCTGGGCGCACCGCTGGCACTTCGCGCTATGCTTTGGGAATGGTAATGGTCAGTACAATCTCCCGGTCCGTCTCCAGCCGCTTGGAAACCGCCGGAATCCCAGAAAGCTGGATTTTGGCCAGGGACTGGCTCAGGCTGTTGAGAAACGCGCCCACGCTATTTTTTCGCGCCTTGGCCTGTTCCCTCCCCTCCAGCCGTTCTTCGATGTACCGCTCCGCCCGGGCCACGCTCATGCCCAGCTGGGAAATGGTGGTGATCACTGCCAGCTTCTCCGCCTCCGAAGGCAGCTTCAGCAGAGCCCGGGCATGGCGCTCCGTCAACCCAGCTTGGCATATGGCCTGGAGAACCTGGGGCGAATGCCGCAAAATTCGCAGCTTGTTGGCCACGGCGCTCTGGCTCTTCCCCAAAATTCTTGCCGCCTGCTCCTGACTGAGACTGCACATCTCCATTAAATTGGAAATGCCCCTGGCCTCCTCCACGAAGTCCAGATCCTGGCGCTGCAAATTCTCCACCAGCGCCGCCACGCCGGATTCCCGCTCATCCATGGCCATGACGATGCAGGGAATCTCTGTCAGCCCCGCCTGGATGCCCGCCCGCAGCCGCCGCTCCCCGGCGATCAGCTCATAGGTGGTGCCCACCCGGCGTACCGACAGCGGCTGCAAGATCCCATGCTGGCGAATGCTCTGGGCCAACTCCTCCAGGGCGGCTTGGTCAAAGTTGCGCCGGGGTTGGGCTGGATTGGGCCGAATGGCCCTGGCCGGTAAAAATACCACACGGCCGGTTTCCATAAATGTCTTCAGCTTCGCACATTGCATACGAGCTTCCCCCTCCTTGGTATATGCTTCCTATTGTACAGACCGAATCCCGGGAAAACCCGCGAAACGGTTCCTCGAAATGGAAAGGGAAAGAGCTAAAATTTCCCCCAAGCGGTTGCAGGATTGGGGAAATTGTGGTATGCTAGTACAATCAATAGAATCATCCCAAAAAGGAACGAATGCAGATGTATGAATTTATAACGGAAAAAACCATGCCTGAATATGAGGCATTTATTCAGTCCCATCCCAAGGGAAATTTTGCCCAGTCCAGCCTGTGGGGCAAGCAGAAGTCTGCCTGGATCTTTCGGGCAATCGCTGTCCGGGACGAAAAGGGCGCCATCCGGGGCAGCCTGGGACTTTTGATCCGCAAGGCCCCCATCTTCCCCGTGTCTATGCTGTACGCCTGCCGGGGGCCGGTGTGCGATTTAGACGACCAGCAGACCCTGGGCCAGCTGATCCAGGGCGCGAAGGAGCTGGCCAAGCAGTACCACGGCTATGTTATTAAAATCGATCCGGACGTGAGCAAGGAAAACCAGGCGTTCCAGGCAATGCTGGAATCCTTCGGGTTCCGACTGATGCAGTCTGGCAAGAATTTTGAGGGCGCGCAGCCCAAATTTGTTTTCCGGTTGAACATCCAGGGCAAAACGGAAGACGAGCTACTGGCCTCCTTTGCCCAGAAGCACCGCTACAATATCCGCCTGGCCATGAAAAAAGGCGTGCAGGTGAAGATCTGCGGCCAGGAGATGGTCCCAGCGTTTACCAAAATTATGGTGGAGACCGGCGTCCGGGACAATTTCATCACCCGGGACGAGGCATACTTTTCCAGTATGCTTCAAAACCTAGGGGAACACGCCAGGCTGTATATGGCCTTCCACGAGGACCAGCCCATTGCGGGTTCTCTGGCAATCTGGTTTGGCGATAAGGTGTGGTATCTCTACGGCGCCAGCTCCAACGCCCACCGGAACCTGATGCCCAACTACCTGCTCCAATGGAATATGATCCAATGGGCGGTGGAAAAAGGCTGCCGGATCTACGATTTTCGGGGCGTCTCCGGCGATCTCAGCGAGGACAATCCGCTATACGGCCTGTATAAGTTTAAAAAGGGCTTTAACGGAGACTTTACCGAGTTCATTGGGGAAATGGATCTGGTGCTGAACGGCTTCTGGTATCAGACCATAAAGCAGGCCACCAAAGCATACCAGCATCTTGCCAAAGTGCGCTATATGCGCCAAAATAAGGGAAAATAAGGAGGCCATCATTGAAAGCCTATGTGATACAGACAGACGATCTACGCTATAATCTGTCCCTGCTGCGCAGCAAGGCCGGATGCGACACGATCTGGGCGGTGGTCAAGGGCAACGGCTACGGCCTGGGAACGGCGGAGCTATCAAAGACTTTGGCGCAGGCCGGCGTGCATCATTTCGCTGTGACCGATCCAGAAGAAGTCCTGGCAATCCGCCAGGCCGGACTGGATGAGGCGGAAATTTTGATGATGGAGAGCACCTGCAATCCCCAGGAGCTGGAAATGCTTTTAAAGCTAGGCGCAATCCTCACCGTCGGTTCCCGGCAATCCATGGAGGCGGCAGACGCCGCCGGGGAAAAGCTGGGTATTTCCGCCCAGGTGCATTTGAAAATTGACACGGGCATGGGCCGGTTCGGCTTTTTGCCTGAGCAGGCGGAAGAGGCGGCAAAGCTTCTCAAACAGAGCAACCACCTTCTACTCGCCGGCGTATACACCCATTTTTACGACGCCACCAATGCTGCCGTCACAGAAAAGCAATATGTCATGTTCCAGCAGGCGGTGTCGGCGCTACGGCAGGCCGGAGTGGATCCAGGGATGGTTCACTGCTGCAATTCCTCCGCCTTCTGGCTGTTTCCTCAGTACCACTGCGATGCCGTTCGGCTCGGCTCCGCCATTTTGGGCAGAGTCGCCTTTTCCACGCCCACAGAGTTGCGCCGGGTGGGCTACTGCCAGGCGGAGTTGGAGGAAATCCGAACTCTGCCGCCAGGGCACCATGTGGGATATGGAGGCTGCTGGACGGCCAAACGGGAGACCCGGATTGCCATTTTGGGCGTGGGGTATTTTCACGGCTTTGGCGTGGAGCGCGGCTTCGATCTATGGCGGTTGCAGGACTGCCTGCGGGGCGTGGCAAGGTATCTCAAAGCCTTTGTCAAACAAAAAGCTCTGTATGTCCAGGTCAACGGCAAGGCCTGCCGGGTGCTTGGCCATGTGGGCATGGTCAATATGGTGATTGATGTGACCGATTGTCCCTGCCAGGTGGGAGATCTGGCCCGGGTGGATATCAACCCACTTTTGTGCAAGGGAATGCAGCGGCAGTATATGCCGCGGGAGGAACTATGAAAAAAAGATGGATTGCGGGATTGGCCGCCCTGGCTTTGCTGCTCACCGGCTGTGACGCCGTGGATTTTGCAGGCTTTTGGAATGGCATCCGGAGTCTGTTTGTTGGAAGGCAAGCGGTGGACTTCAGCGAAATGACCTATACCCGGCCGGATCCGGAAGAATTTCAAGCAACTTTAGACCAAAGCTGCCAGGTAGCAGCCCAGGGAACCGATCTCAGCCAAGTCCTGGATCAGATCTGGACGTTTTATGACGCCTACGACTGGGTCCTAACCATGAGCTATCTGACGGAGATCCACTACTGCACCGATTTAACGGATCCCTATTGGCAGGAAGAGCACGACTACTGTATGGATATGCGAAATCAGGCCAGCGAGGCCCTGGACACCCTCTATCGCGCCCTGGCTGCCTCTCCCCATCGAGAAGAACTGGAAAGCGACGACTACTTTGGCGACGGTTTTTTTGATAGCTACGAGGGAGAGAGCGTTTGGGACGACACCTTCCGGGATTTGATGGTCCAGGAAAATCAGCTCATGAGCCAGTATTACACCCTGTCCAGCCAGGTCCAGGATTTTGACCAGTATGCGGACCAGCTGCAAGAACTATTTGTGGATCTGGTGGGCTTGCGGCAGCAGATCGCGGCATATGCCGGCTATGACAGCTATCCGGAATTCGCTTATGACTGGTATTTCTATCGGGATTACACCCCCGAGCAGGCCACAGACCTTTTGCAGCAGGTGCAGCAGGAGCTTACGCCCTTATATTGCCAGCTCATTGACAGCGGCTTTTGGGACCAGGAGTTTGGCAGCGCCACTCCCGCGCAGGCCCTGTCCTATATTCGTGATACCGCGAACGCCATGGGCGGCACGGTGGAAGCGTCGTTCGAGCTAATGGAGCAATACCATCTGTACAACATTGATGCAAGTCCAAACAAATACAACGGCTCCTTTGAGGTGTTTCTGCCAAGCTACGGCGAACCGTTTTTGTTCCTAAATCCCTCCGGAAGCAGCTATGACCGCCTGTCTCTGGCCCATGAGTTCGGCCACTTCTGCAACGACAATGCCACCTATGGCAACGTGTCCGGAACAGATGTGGCAGAGGTTTTTTCCCAGGGCATGGAATATCTCTCCTTGTGCTATGGAAATCCCACAGAGTTATTGACTCAGTTGAAGCTGGCAAACTGTCTGGATACCTATGTGGAGCAGTCGGCTTACGCCGCTTTTGAGCATCAGGTTTACAGCCTCACCGGCGATAATCTAACGGTAGAACATGTGCAGGCGCTATTTCAAGAGGTGGCAACCCAGTATGGCTTAGATCTTTGGCAATTCGGCGGCAGCGAATACGCCACCGTCCCCCATTTCTTTACGGAGCCGATGTATATTGTCAGCTATGTGGTCAGCAACGACGCCGCGTTCCAGCTATATCAGATGGAACAAGAGGAGCCTGGCTCAGGTTTGGCAGTATATATGGACTGTTTGGAAACTTCAGCGGATGGATTTATGGCGTTTGTGGAGGAAGCCGGACTGGAAAGTCCTTTCGCTCCAGGGCAGATTAAAGCCGTAGCGGACACTTTGGAGCAGGTGCTGGCATAAAAATTTCATCATGAATCAAACTAAGCACGGAAAGCAGTCGCTTTCCGTGCTTCCATCGTTAAGGGTCGTTTTCCCTTGCCAAAAAAGGGCGATCTTGCGCGATTCGTTGAAGGGAGATGATTGAGATGAAACAAGACGAGAAAAAACCCGATACCTGGGAGGTCGTAGATCCCAAGCCGCCGGTGATTCAATCCGGCCACCTAAACCCCATGGGCTAAGAAACAGTACTCTACTGCGCGAACATGGCGGTGGACAGATACCGGTCTCCAGTGTCCGGCAACAGAGCGACAATGGTCTTGCCTTTATTGCTTGGCCGCCTTGCCAGCTGAACCGCCGCAGACAGCGCCGCGCCGGAGGAGATGCCCACCAAAACGCCTTCCAGTTTCCCCATCTGGCGGCCCATGGCAAAAGCATCCGCGTCGGTTACCGGAATAATCTCGTCATAGACCGACCGGTCCAGCACCTTTGGGATAAAATTCGCGCCGATGCCCTGAATGCCATGGGGGCCTGGCGTCCCTCCGGCCAGCAGAGGCGAAGCCGCAGGCTCCACTGCTACCACCTGAACGGCAGGATTTTGGGATTTTAAATATCTACCTACACCGGTAATGGTCCCGCCGGTGCCTACGCCGGCCACAAAAATGTCTACGCCGCCCTGGGTGTCGTTCCAAATCTCCGGACCGGTGGTGGAAAAATGGGCCTGGGCGTTGGCCGGGTTCTCAAACTGGCCGGGGAGAAACGCGTTGGGCAGTTCCCTGGCCAGCTCCTCCGCTTTGGCAACCGCACCGGCCATGCCTTTGGCCCCTTCCGTGAGCACCAGCTCCGCGCCATACGCTTTCATCAGCTGACGGCGCTCCATGCTCATAGTCTCCGGCATAACGATAATGGCACGGTATCCCCGGGTGGCCGCCACACAGGCAAGGCCGATGCCTGTGTTACCAGAGGTCGGCTCGATGATCACCGCGTCCGGTCCCAAAACGCCCCGGGCCTGCGCGTCCTCAATCATCGCCAGGGCCACCCGGTCCTTTACAGAACCGGCCGGGTTCAGGTATTCCAGCTTGGCCAATATCCTGGCCTCCAGAGCAAAGGTCTTTTCCAAACGGGTCAGCTCCAACAACGGGGTGCCTCCGATCAACTGCGTGGCGGATGTATAGATACGAGACATGAAAACTCCTCCTTATTCCTACTTAGTAGGTGGGTTTATTGGGATTATAAACCAGTTGGCTCCGTTTGTCAAGGGGAATTGCAAATTGGTTGAAATCCCATCACCCTTGTTGTATAATAGGAAAAACAAGACATTGGGAGGAGACACGTATGCTGGTTTCCACAAAGGGGCGCTATGCCCTGCGCGTCATAATCGATCTGGCGGAACAGCGGACGGACGGATATACCCCGCTGCGAGAAATTGCCCGGCGGCAGGAGATCTCAGAAAAGTATTTGGAGGCAATTTTAAAGTCTCTGGTGCGCGGCCAGCTTTTGGAAGGTCTACGGGGAAAAGGGGGCGGCTACCGCTTGACACGTAAGCCAGAGCAGTACACCGTGGGAGAAATTCTGCGTCTGACCGAAGAGGACTTGGCCCCAGTGGCCTGCTTGGAAACCCAGAACCAGGTCTGTAGCCGGAAAACCAATTGCCGGACGCGGCCCCTTTGGGAAAAGCTGAACGATTTGGTCAATACGTATCTGGACTCGGTGACCATTGGAGATCTGGTGGGACAGCCGGAATAACCTATTGACAAAGTAGGAAATACATGGTATATTCTACAAAAAGATTGAACGCCAAGGAGGCGCCCTATGGAAGTCTATGTGGACAACGCCGCTACCACCAAAACCAGCCAGACGGCCATTGCCGCCATGCTCCCCTATTTTGACAAAATCTATGCCAACCCGTCCAGCCTCCACACCCCAGGGCAAAACGCCAAGGAGGCCTTGGAGAACGCACGGGCAAGAATCGCCGCTTGCCTGGGCTGCACGCCCCGGGAGATCCTTTTCACCTCCGGCGGCAGCGAGGCCGACAATCAGGCCATCCGGTCCGTGGCGCACGCAGGGGCAAAAAAAGGGAAAAAACATATTATCTCTACCGCCTTTGAGCACCATGCCGTCCTGCACACTTTGAAGCGACTGGAGCAGGAGGGCTTCCAGGTCACCCTTCTGGACGTAGGCAGCAGCGGCACCGTCACCGCGCAACAAGTGGCGCAGGCCATCCGGCCGGACACCTGTCTGGTCACCGTGATGTACGCCAACAACGAAATTGGCTCTATTTTACCCATTGAAGCCATTGGGCGCGTCTGCCGGGAGGCCGGTATCCCCTTTCATACCGACGCGGTACAGGCGGTGGGACATCTGCCTATGGATGTGGAGAAGGATCATATTGATCTTCTCTCCCTGTCCGCCCACAAATTCCACGGTCCCCGGGGCGTTGGGGCGCTGTATGTCCGCCGCCGGATGCCACTGGAAAATCTGATCGACGGTGGCGCCCAGGAACGGGGCAAACGTGCCGGTACGGAAAATCTTCCCGCCATTGTGGGCATGGCCGCCGCATTGGAAGAGGCCTGCGCCAATTTGGACGCCGCCACCAGGGTGACCGCGCTTCGGGACAAGCTCATCGCTGGCCTGGGACAGATCCCCCACAGCGCCCTCAACGGCGATCCGGTGCACCGGCTGCCTGGAAATGTGAGCTTTTGCTTTGAGGGCATCGAGGGAGAATCCCTGCTGCTTTTGCTGGATGCCCAGGGAATCTACGCCTCCTCCGGCTCCGCCTGCACCTCCGGCTCCTTGGATCCGAGCCATGTGCTGCTGGCCATCGGCAGGCCCCACGAGGTGGCCCACGGCTCCCTACGGCTGAGTCTGGACTGGGAAAACACCCAGGCAGATGTGGATCATATCCTCACGGTTGTGCCCCAGGTGGTCAGCTACCTGCGCAGTATGTCCCCTGTATGGCGGGATCTACAGACAGGAAAGCGAAACTTTATTCTATAAGGAGGTCTGCCATATGGCATTGTATAGCGAAACGGTCATGGATCACTTTACCCACCCCAGAAATGTGGGCGTAATTGAGGACGCAGACGGCGTCGGCCAGGTGGGCAACGCCAAATGCGGCGATATTATGAAAATATATCTGAAAATTGCGGACGATATCATCACCGATGTGAAATTTGAAACCTTCGGCTGCGGTTCCGCCATTGCTTCCAGCTCCATGGCTACGCAGATGATCAAGGGCAAGCCTCTGGCTGAGGCCATGGCCCTGACCAATCAGGCTGTGGCCCAGGCGCTGGATGGACTACCCGCCCACAAGCTGCACTGCTCTGTGCTGGCCGAAGAAGCGATCAAGGCGGCGGTACAGGACTATTATGACCGGCATGGCATCGCCTATGATGCCAGCCAGTTCCCAGATTGCGCCCATTGTCACAGCCACGAAGACTGATATAGATCAGATTGTTCCCGCCAGCTTGTCGAAAAAGTAGTTTCGACAAGCTGGCGGCGGTTTTTCCAACGAAACAATGGCGCTTGCAACCAGGAAGAAATTGCTCTATAATAACGGAGAAATGGGCTGCCCAACCGTGACTGGCCCAAATCAGAGCGTAAAAGATAAAAGGAGCCCGTTATGTATAAAATCTTGATTGTGGAAGACGACCCCGGCATTGCAAAAGCTATGGCCGAGCAGATTCAAAGCTGGA
>CAOJND010000059.1 GCA_948439445.1 uncultured Eubacteriales bacterium
CATGGCGTATCATGGGTTTGGTATTTGGGCCTTGGTAGCACAAAACTTAACCAATTTTGTGATAGACACGCTGGTTCTATCCGTCACCATTGGCTGGCGTCCAAAATTAAAGTTTTCGTTTTCTCGCCTAAAGGTTTTAATTTCCTTTGGATGGAAAGTGCTGGTTTCCTCTTTAATTGATACGGTATATGAGGATATTCGAAGCTTGGTAATCGGAAAGAAGTATACAAAGGCAGATCTTGCGTATTACAATCGCGGCAAACAGTTTCCCAATTTGATTGTAAGCAATATCAATCATTCTATTTCGGGCGTTTTATTTCCAGCGCTTTCATCGAAGCAGGATGAGCGTGAGAGAGTAAAAGCAATTACCAGGCGTTCTATTACGGTAAGCGCTTATATTATGATGCCTTTATTATTTGGTATGGCAGTTGTTGCAAGACCTATGGTATTGCTGCTTTTAACAGAAAAGTGGCTTCCATGCGTACCCTTTCTACAGATTCTATGCTTTAACGCGGCGTTGATGCCAATTCAAACAGCCAATGGGCAGGCGATTCTTGCTGTGGGCCGCAGCGACCTTTCCCTAAAGTTAAATGTTGCAAAAAAGCTTTTTGGTTTATCTATGGTGATTATCTCTAGCCAAATAAGTGTCTTAGCAATGGCTTTTGCAGGTGTGTTTACAGGGGTGTTTTCTTCCATTGTCAATGCTTATCCCAATAAGAAGCTTCTCAACTATGGTTTTCTTGAGCAGATAAAGGACATTGCGCCGTATGTTGGGCTATCCTCTATTATGGCAGGCGCTGTATATTGGGTGATCTACCTTCCAATTCCGGTTATTTTTCAATTGCTGATTCAAATTGTTGGTGGAGCAGGTGTCTATATTGTCCTTTCTGCTTTGTTTAAAATTGATAGCTACCAATATATTTTGACAACAATAAAAATTCTTTTGAAAAATCATAAAAAGTAAAGGTTTGTTGTGAAAAGACTGAAAAGTGATATTGCTGAAAATCAGGTCTTTTTTAAAGGAGAATACCATGACTACATCAAGTTTTTTTAAGAACAAAGTATTGATGATTACGGGAGGAACCGGATCCTTTGGAAATGCCGTTTTGAATCGATTTCTAGAAACGGATATTGAAGAAATTCGTATTTTCTCACGGGATGAGAAAAAGCAGGATGATATGCGTCACGAGTTTCAGATGAAAATGCCGCAGGTAGCTGACAAAATTAAATTTTACATAGGCGATGTACGCGATTTGCAGTCTGTGAAGAACGCAATCCATGGTGTGAATTATATATTCCATGCCGCTGCTTTGAAGCAAGTTCCATCTTGTGAGTTTTTCCCCATGGAGGCTGTTCGAACAAATGTGATTGGGACAGATAATGTACTGACCGCCGCAATCGAAGAGGGGGTCGAGAGTGTTATATGTCTATCTACTGACAAAGCTGCTTATCCCATTAATGCCATGGGAATTACAAAAGCAATTGAGGAAAAAGTGGCAATTGCCAAGTCCAGAATGTCTGGCAAGACCAAAATTTGCTGTACGCGTTATGGTAATGTTATGTGTAGCCGTGGATCAGTGATTCCTCTTTGGATAGATCAAATCCGAAAGGGCAACCCAATTACTGTGACAGAACCATCCATGACTCGTTTCATTATGTCCTTGGAAGAAGCTGTTGATCTTGTTCTTTTTGCCTTTGAACATGGTGAAAATGGGGATCTGCTCATTCAAAAGGCGCCCGCATGCACCATACAGACACAGGTCGAGGCTGTATGTGAGCTTTTTGGTGGGAAAAAAGAGAATATTAAGGTGATTGGCATTCGGCATGGAGAGAAAATGTATGAAACCCTCCTGACGAATGAGGAATGTGCAAAAGCAATTGATCTCGGAAACTTTTACCGCGTACCTGCGGACAATCGTGGCTTAAACTATGATAAATACTTCCGGGATGGAAATGTGGAGCGCAACACACTCTCTGAATTTAATTCAAGCAATACTCGAATGTTGACGCTAGAGCAGACAAAGGCGATCATCGCTTCGTTGCAATATATACAGGAAGAACTCAAAAAAAGCAATGGATAAGTATGATGTATCATGGGGTATAGTTGTAGCCTTTTCGATTACTTTTTAAAGATTGATGCGCAGTGGTGGATTGCGTTGGTTATTTTAATCTTTTCTTTTGTATTGATAGAGCTGTTGCTCCAACAATTTAAAAAGCATGGATATAAAAAAATAATTGTAACTGATCTTCTTGCTGCTGTGATGTTTATCGAATATGTGTCAACAGTCCTGTCAAGGCCGGTGGGAGCCGAATACTTATACAAGCTAGAGCTGTTTTGGTCGTACCGGTATTTTTATTCAATTGGGGTAATTGGCGTATTGTTTGAAAACGGTTATAATATTTTGATGTTTGTACCGCTAACATTTTTAGGTAGCTACATCAGCAAAAAGCCGTCTTTATGGAAGGCTTTTGTATTTGGCCTTTGCTTTTCGCTTTTTATTGAGGTATCTCAGCTGTTGCTGAGACGCGGTTGCTTTGAGCTGGACGATTTGTTCCACAATGTTGTTGGCGCACTGCTGGGATATTTTGTGTATCTCTTATTTGCTAACTTCTGTAATTATATTAAGAATAGAAAATGAAAATTGTATTGTAAATAAAATGAAGGAAGAAAGATTATGATGAACGATACCGCAGTAGCTTTTCAAAATAATGGAAAACTGAAGCTGCTGATTATTGTCGGCACGCGCCCCGAAATTATTCGGCTTGCCGAAGTGATTAACAGAACCAGACAGTATTTTGACGTAATCTTGGCACACACCGGTCAGAATTATGACTTCAACCTGAATGGCGTTTTTTTTAGAGATTTAAAAATTGCGGAGCCTGAAGTATATCTCAATGCGGTTGGAAATGACCTTGGTGAAACCATTGGAAATATTATTGCAGAGTCCTATAAACTAATGGCAACCATAAAACCAGATGCAGTTCTGGTTCTCGGAGATACCAATAGCTGTCTATCTGTGATTGGAGCAAAGCGCCTGCATATTCCCATTTTTCATATGGAAGCAGGAAACCGCTGCAAAGATGAGTGCTTGCCGGAAGAGACAAACCGCAGAATTGTGGATATTATTTCTGACGTTAATATGGCATATTCTGAATATGCACGCCGTTATCTCGCAGAATGTGGATTGCCAAAGGAGCGTACTTATGTAACCGGTTCTCCAATGGCTGAGGTTCTGCATAACAATTTATCTGAAATTGAGGCGTCTGATATTCATAACCGTCTCGGCTTGGAGAAAGGAAAGTATATTCTTCTTTCCGCACACCGTGAGGAAAATATTGATACGGATCAGAATTTTACCAGTCTTTTTACAGCAATCAATGCGCTGGCTGAAAAATACAATATGCCAATTTTATATTCTTGCCATCCGCGTTCTAGAAAAAAGCTGGAAACAACTGGTTTCAAATTGGATTCTCGTGTTCACATCCATGAGCCCTTGGGATTTCATGATTATAACTGTTTGCAAATGAATGCACTTGCGGTTGTTTCAGACTCTGGCACACTTCCGGAGGAGAGTTCCTTTTATCTGTCTATTGGACGTCCCATTGCAGCTGTTTGTATCCGTACCTCTACGGAGCGCCCAGAGGCAATGGAAGCTGGAGACTTTGTTCTTGCTGGTATTTCTACAAATGAGTTGCTTCAGGCAACAGAGATGGCCATTACAATGAAGCAGAATGGTGTGGTAGGACATCCATGTGTAGATTATACAGACCAGTGTGTCAGTATGAAGGTCGTCCGTATTATCCAAAGCTATGTGAATATAGTGAATAAGATGGTTTGGCGTAAAGACCAATTATAGTTATTATAAGACGGATTATAAAGGTGGGGATATCATGACGGCAAGGACAAAGGACGCACTATTTGCGCTAATCCGAAATGAACTCAATCATGAACCCCTTCCCAATGCGTTTTCATTAACAGAAGTAGATGTGAGAGAGATTATTCAGTTGGCCAAGGAACACGATATTCTCCAATTGGTTTTTGACGCTATTTCAAGGAATTCTCTGATGTCAAAGCAGGACGCGCTTTATCAGTCTTTACGCAATCGCTGTGCTGGGGTTGTTGCAAGGGTTATGCGGCTTGAATATGAACAAGCGGAAATTACAAAAATATTAGAGACGGTAGAAATACCCTTTGTTTTCCTGAAAGGCAGCATGATACGAACGATTTATGCGCAGAGTTGGATGCGGACAAGCTGTGATATTGACATTTTAGTGCATGAAGAACACCTGAATACCGCAATTGCTGCTTTAACATCAAATTTGGGATACACAAAGAGAGACGATATTCGGTCCGATCACGATATCTCCTTGTTCTCTCAAAGTGGAGTTCATTTGGAGCTTCATTATACGATTGCAGAAGCCATGGAGCAGTTGGATCCTATGTTGCTCCAGGTGTGGGACTATGTGGAGCCTTTAGAAAATAGTGCGTTTGGCTATCAATTGACAACAGAGTATTTTGTATTTTACCATATTGCGCATATGGCAAAACATGTGATGCATGGTGGCTGCGGTATAAGACCGTTTCTCGACTTGTGGGTATTAAAGAATCATTTTAACCTGGACACAACAGAGGAAAACCGGTTCATCAAAATCTGTGGGTTATCCAAATTTTCCAATGCTTCTTTTGGCCTTGTTGAACATTGGATGGAAAATAGGCCGGCTGATCAAACGGAAAAGGATTTGGAAAACTTTATCTTGACCGGAGGCTGTTATGGTTCATTAGAAAATAGAGTAACCGCACAACAAGAACTAAGAGGTGGAAGGGTGAAATATCTATTATCTAGAATCTTTTTGCCATATAAGGAAATAAAAACGCTTTATCCAATTTTGAAGAGATACAGGGGGCTACTACCATTTGCTGAAGTTCATCGCTGGTGGAAGTTGATCATTCAGGGCAGGGTTGTGCGCTTAAAGGCAGAGATGCGTATCCGTGAAACGGATGCAATGGGTCAAGACGAGAGCGCAGATACGCTTATGTCTAGGCTTGGACTTGTGAACTGAAAATAGGGAGAATCTCACAATGAATATTTTAATAACAGGCGCCAGAGGTATGGTTGGCACTGCTTTAGCCAACAATCTAAAAAACATTCGGGATGAAAAGAATCGCACTCGTCCAAATATCATCATTGACGAGGTTTATGAGTATGATTTGACCTCCACGCTAGAAGAATTGGATTCCTTTTGTCAAAAGGCGGACTTCGTATTTAATTTGGCGGGGGTGAATCGCCCTGAGAATCCAGACGATTTTATGAAGGGAAACTGTGACTTTGCATCCATGCTTCTGGATACGCTGAAAAAATATAAGAACAAGGCGCCTATTATGCTGAGCTCTTCTATTCAAGCGACACTTTCTGGCCGCTTTGGCGACTCTGAATATGGCCGCTCTAAAAAGGCTGGGGAGGAGCTGTTCTTTGCCTATGGCGCGCAGACTGGGGTAAAAGTCGCAATTTATCGATTCCCCAATTTGATGGGGCATAGCCGGCCAAAGTATAATTCTGCCGTATCCACTTTTTGCTGGGCAGTAGCAAACGATCAGCCGTATATGATCAATGACCGCTCCACGGAATTGGAGCTACTCTACATTGACGATTTGATTGCTGGTATGCTGGATCTTCTGGAAGGGAAGGAGGCACACTGTGAATTCTGTGGTGTGGATGCAGTTCCCGATGCAAATGGACGCTACTGCTTTGTTCCTGTGACGCACAAAGTCACCCTTGGTGAGATCGTTGATTTACTTGAGCAGTTCAAGCAGCAACCTGTTAGCCTTATGATGCCGAAAATGCCAAACAGCTCTTTTGCAAAAAAATTGTTTAGCCTCTATTTGTCGTATTTACCGGCAGAAAAATTTAAATATGCGATGAAGATGAACTGCGACAGTCGTGGTTCTTTCACAGAGCTTCTGCATACAAAAGACTGTGGCCAGGTCAGCATTAACATTTCGAAACCTGGTATTACCAAGGGGCAGCACTGGCACAACTCCAAATGGGAGCAGTTCATTGTTGTTCATGGTCACGGCTTGATTCAGGAACGCAATATTAACACAAATGAGATGGTGGAGTTTGAAGTGAGCGGTGATAAGATTGAAAGTGTCTATATGATTCCTGGCTGGACGCACAATATCATTAATTTGAGCGACACAGAGGAACTGGTGACGGTTATGACCTGTAATGAAATCTTTGATCCGCAGCACCCGGATACCTTCAGCGAACCAGTATAGTTGCACGTCTTATTTGATATAGAATGTAACCCAAAGCCCCCAGATCCATGCTGGTTTTGTCCAGCTTGGATCTGGGGACTTTTTCAAACGATTTCGTAATTTGATTTTTGGGAATGAATTGGTTATCCTTCAGGATCTCCAGTATCTGGCGCAGGCGGATCCGTAGGTGGTGGATCCGTGGCCGGTGGATCTGTGGGTGGTGGATCAGTAACCGGCGGATCCGTGGGTGGTGGATCAGTGGCCGGTGGATCCGTAGGTGGCGGATCGGTGGCAGGGGGTGCTTGCGTGGGATCCGTTGACGGAGTCGACCCACCGGAACGAACCCTGGCAATGATCTGATTCCGCTTTGAATAGGTGGATACCTGATCCTGCTCCGAAGAAATCAATTCCTTTGTGTTTTTGTCATACTTATTCTTATAGGTAATGACCTTATAACCGGTGTAGGGTGTCTGGATCACCTGTCCATCGTAGTAACCATCTCCTGGCGCGTGATCCTCATAGGTTGTGCTGTAGGAGTAGCTCTCCACAGTCTTGTTGGTCATTTCCACGTAATAATCCTTGGTATCTGTACCCCAAAGCTTTACGTGTACTTGTCCGCCGGATACGGAGGCCTCAATGCGGATGGGATAGTCAGTATTGTTGCGGAACTTATAATCCAAGCTGCCCCAGTATACTGTGGCGTCCATGCCACCGGGGACATATGTGACATAATATTGATGGTTGGTTCGGAATACCTGTTCCAGGTCAGCAATCAGGGTTGCATAGTAGACAGCTGATGCCACCTGACATACGCCGCCGCCCAACTCATCTGTGGTTTTGCCACCTACATAAACCGCCGCTGCCTGGTAGCCCTTGCTGGCGGTTCGCTCGCCAACGACTTCGTTAAAGGAAAACACATCGCCGGGATCTAGAACGGTGCCGTTGATGGCGGCGCACGCCAGCCGCAAATTCTCCGTCCGGGGAGCGATATTGGTATGGGGACTATCACAGGAGCCGAGCACGTCCCGGAACAGAACGCTTTCCAAAGAACTGCTGTCTGTCTCTGGGGCCAAATAGGTCAGAGAAAACTCCATCTTCTCCCCATAATCTGCTTTGGCGACTTTAGCTTTTGCATCTTCCAGGTCAAAGCCGTAGCCCAGAGAAGACGGGGTGACTTCATGGGTGTTTTCATCAATGGTTGCTTCCACTGGGGCGACGCAGTAACTGGCATATGCACTGTCCAGATCTGGCGCGTCCGGTTCCGCAGTGGTATAGGATACAGAGATAGGAGTAAAATCATTGCGCTGATAGGCCTGTAAGACCAGATTGTACAGGTTATCACTATCGAGCAGAACCTGCGGAGTACCCATGGTGATGGTCAAGGTTTGGTGCACTTTCTCAAGATCGGGGTCTTCCACATCCAGACTGGGCCGGGTACCGGAGATCTCCACCTTGGGCTGGGTAAGCTTGCTGTCCACTGCCTTGGCCTTTGCTTCAATGACTTCCCGAATATAGCCAGTGTCCAAAGTCAAGTAATCCAGTACAGGCATGGTTACTTCGATGCTTTCCTCTGCCTTGCGATTATAGTCGTAAGCCGCGTCGACCAACGCCTCCACATTCAACTGCGCACCTGTTTTCTCTGGTTCCAACGTTAGCTTGCCGTCTGGCAGGCTTACCACCAGATCTGTCTTTGTATAGGTATTATCCGTGGCCAACTGTAAGGCGGCGATGGCCTCCTCTTTGGTCATACCGTCCAAATTGATGCCCACCGCTGTGACTGCGTGGATTTGCCCATCGTCAGATCCGCGGGACAACACCAAAGAAACCATGACGCCGATCAGGGAAATGAGGACTACCGCTGCTACCGCAATGGCGGCGATCAAGACAGTCCGGCCATGGAGGTCAAACCAGGTTGGATCTGCTTGTTCTTCTAGCTGATCTGGGTCTGTGTCATATTCGTCATATGGGGTAGGCTGGGACAATTGCTCTTCTTCCTGTGCCAATTCGGCAGCCAATGTTGCATTTAACTCTGCCGCCGGATCCTCCGGCTCGTGTTCCCAGGCGGTTTCTTCTTCCTGTTCGAGAGCGTAGACCTCCTCTAAGTCCGCACTGTCGTCGTGGGAACTGCGGGGCTGGGAAAAAAATCCTTTCTTGCTTATGGAAATCCTCTCCTTCTGTCACTGCGGCTACCGCCGCGTAGGTCTTGGGTTACTATCCCTATTCTACTACAAATTTCCCAGAATGCAATGGCAAGTCCATAACAAATTCCTGAAATTTTGTAAACTTTTTCCAACAATTGATTACATTTGGCAAAAAATGCGGTATTTATCTAAAAATTTACTAGATTGCCGTAGACTATCTGTTTCAGCGGTCAATTTTAACCGGAGAAGGGGTGCCTTAGCGCCGGGGACGAATTGGATTCGTTTGCTGTATTCTCCATCGGCACATAGAGCGCCCACTGCCTGTAAGTTTAGGTTTGCCAGGGTAAATACCACGTCCCCAGCTTTTTGCCGGATGTCCTGAATGCCCGCCTGCTGAGCCTTCGCCCGGAGCAATGCGATTTCGATCAAATTCAACACGCCCTTGGGTGGCTCTCCGTAGCGGTCCACGATCTCGTCCAACAGATCGTCGGCATCCTCCTGCGAGCGAATTGCTGCCATCCGGCGGTATAGGTCCATCCGTTCCTCCCCCCGGGATACATAGTGGTTGTCGATGTTGGCTGTAACATTCAAATCGGCGGTACATTCCGGTAGTTTGGGGGATTGTCCCTGCTCCTCCAGTACCGCTTCGTCCAATAGTTTTAGATACATATCATAGCCAACGGAGCTCATGTGGCCCGACT
>CAOJND010000060.1 GCA_948439445.1 uncultured Eubacteriales bacterium
CATGGCCCTTCTGCACGCGGGATCCTTCCGCTCCTCTTCGGAAAGGGACAGTAGGGTGATATCCTCTCGGCCTTTCAGCCGTTCATAAATCCGCAGACCGGTGGTACCGGCGCGGCCGTCAATAAAAACAGTCTTCATTGTGTATTCTCCAAAAGAAACCTTTCCCGTTTCCACAAGTGGGCGTGCCTCGCAGGTTGTAGCGGCATGACCCTGGCTGTTTTGGGAGAGGTCAACAGACAGGTTTCTCCCATCCGGCCGGATGGGAGAAACACGGTTGACTATAAAACGTTTATTTTCCCTGGTTCTTCGCCTTCACCTGGGCCTGCACGGAAATGGGCAGTCCCCACAGATTGATGAAGCCCTCGCTGTCCTTCTGATTGTAGACATGGTCCTCACCAAAGGTTGCGATCTCCTCACTGTACAAAGACCAGTCGCTCCAGGCGCCTGCCTTAATCATATTGCCCTTGTACAGCTTGATCCGCACCTTGCCGGTGACGTGCTCCTGGGTCTTGGTCACAAAGGCAGACAGCGCCTCCCGCAGGGGGGAGTACCACTGGCCATTGTACAGCAGCTCTCCGAAGGTGATGGACAGCTCCTGCTTTTTATGCATGGTCATCTTGTCCAGGCACAGGGTTTCCAGATAGTTGTGGGCAAAATAGAGGATATCGCCGCCCGGCGTCTCGTACACGCCCCGGCACTTCATACCCACCAACCGGTTCTCCACAATGTCCAGCAGGCCGATGCCGTTGGCGCCGCCGATCTCGTTGAGCTTTAGAATGATTTCCTTGGCGCTCATGGCAACGCCGTCCAACGCCACAGGAACGCCCTGCTGGAAGGTCAGCTCCACATAGGTGGGCGCGTCCGGCGCCTGTATGGGAGAGACGCCCATTTCCAGGAAGCCTTCTTTCTCGTATAGCGGCTCATTGCCGGCGTCCTCCAGATCCAGACCCTCGTGGGACAGATGCCACAGGTTCTTATCCTTGGAGTAGTTGGTTTCCCGGTTGATCTTTAGGGGTACATTGTGAGCTTCGGCGTAGGCAATCTCCTCTTCCCGGGACTTAATAGACCACTCCCGCCAGGGGGCAATGATTTTCATATTGGGTGCAAAGGCCTTAATGGCCAGCTCAAACCGAACCTGATCGTTGCCCTTGCCGGTGCAGCCATGGCAGATGGCGTCCGCGCCCTCGGCCAGTGCGATTTCTGCCAAGCGCTTGCCAATGATCGGGCGGGCCAGGGAGGTGCCCAGCAGATATTCCTCATACTTTGCACCAGCCTGCACAGTGGGGATAATCAAATCGTTGACAAATTCATCGGTTAGATCTTCGATGTACAGCTTCGAAGCGCCGGTTTTCAGCGCCTTTTCCTCCAACCCCTCCAGCTCATCCGCCTGGCCCACATTGCCAGAGACAGCAATGATTTCGGGATTGCCATAGTTCTCCTTCAGCCAAGGGATGATAATCGAAGTGTCCAAACCGCCGGAATAGGCAAGTACAATTTTTTTAATTTTCTGTTCGCTCATGTCGCGTTCCTCCTCATCCGCCGGAACTGTTCCGGCTGGAATTTTTTTCTGAGGGCATTATAACACAGAGCTAATAAATATGCAAGTGGTTTGCAAAAGAAAAATCGGGCCATAAACCAAAAATAAACCCGGTATTTCCAATAATAATTGGATATATTTCACAAATTAAAGAGAGGGATCCTACTTATAGACCATATTTCTGTATGTTTTGCGTGAATAAAAATGCGATTATGCATGAAAGAAACGAATATCTAAAGAATGCCCTGTGGCAATTTTTTGGAAGATATGATACAATGCCGCTGGGATTGGCATCCGGGGCTCCGTGAAAGGGAGAATCCCAATGAGAGGAGAAGAAAAAAGATTGGAATCCTATGAATTTCGGCGCGGGACGCGGCAAGACGCCCAACAAATTTTTGATTTGATTCAAGCACGTATGGACTGGATGGACCGCCAGGGTATTTGTCAGTGGAACACGGAGGACTATTGGAGTATTTTCCCCAGGGCGTACTATTTTACGGCCATTGCCGAGGGGCGGCTATTTGTCCTGGCACAGAAGTGCCAAAATCGAATTGTCAGCGCCGGGGTTCTGGCAGCGGGGGACGAGCTTTGGGAGGAGGACGGGGAGGACGCCGTCTATCTTCACAATTTTGTAGCGGCGCTAGACCAAAAAGGCGTGGGAGCGGTTTTTCTCCAAAAATGCGAGGAATTTGCCACGTCTCAGGGAAAGCGGGCGCTTCGTCTGGACTGCAACGCCTCCAACAAGACGCTCAACACCTATTACGCGCGCCAGGGCTATGTGGCTATGGGGCGGGGAGGCGTCGGAAATTATCAAGGGGTCAAATGGGAAAAACGGCTGGGACGGTAGCCGGATTTTCCGGTGGGAAAGAAGCAAAAATAGCCCAGGCGCATGGGAGAAGGACATGCTTCTTCCATGCGCCTGGGCCAAACGCTACTTTTATCGATGCTTACCCAGGAAAAACAGGGCGAGGGTGCCAGGACCGGAGTGAGAGCCGATCACGCAGCCCACATAGTTGATGATTACCTGCTGCACATCATATTTCTTCCGGAGGAGCTTTTCTAGGTATTGTGCGTCCTCCAGGCAGTCGCCATGGCTGATGAACATGGTGCTGTTTTCCCCAGGCAACCCCAGCTCTGCCACCTTGTTGGCCAGCGCCTCAATGGAGGCCTTCCGTCCCCGGGCTTTGCCTACGTTGATCAGATGGCCTGCGTCGTCCACATGGAGCACCGGCTTGATTTGTAGCATGGTTCCCAACATGGCGGTGGCGGCATTGATTCGCCCGCCCCGCTTGAGATACATCAGATCGTCCACGGTAAACCAGTGACACAGTTGACTACGCCGGTTTTCCACCCACTGCACCAGATCCTCCAGATCCATCCCCTGATCCCGGCAGTTACAGGCATACCAAACCAGCAGGCCCTGGCCCATGGAGGCGCAGAGGGTGTCCACCACCCGGATTTTGCGGTGGGGATACTGGGCTTGAAGCTCTTGGGCGGCGATAGCGGCGGACTGATAGGTGGTGCTCAGGCCGGAGGAGAAGGCCATCACCAGCAAATCTTTTTGGTTTTGCAGGCAAGGCTCCATATAAGACTTCCATCGCTGGGGATTTACTGCGGCGGTTTTGGCCGGTTCTCCGGCGCGCAGACCGGCGTACAGGTCTTTGATCTCCAAGCCCTTGCCCTCGTCATGAAATTCGCCCCGGAATTCCACGCTCAGCGGCACTACCACCAGTTCGGAGGACGCCGCCAATTCTGCGGGAAGGTCGGCGCAGGAGTCTGTAATAATCTGATAGTCAGCCATAAATACCCCATCCTTTCTGCGGAGCAGACGCCAATGCCGGCTCCTGAAAACAATTCTATTATACTTCCTTTTTCCCAGAAAGTACAGAACTTTTTTCCTAAGAAATTGCCCCTTGCATTTTATGCGGAAAACGAGTATGATAGGGCGTGGGATTGGGAAGGTTTTCTCAAAATCTCCCGAAACAGGTTGCGCCTGGAATAAACGGGTCACAGATGCAGGAGGCGTTTTATGGTGGAAGGATTTACCCCAGAAACTTTTGATTTTCTCTGGGGTATTCGCATGAATAACAACCGGGACTGGTTCCTCTGTCACAAGCAGCAATATCAGTGTGCATTGTATGAGCCGATGAAGCGGTTGGGACAGGCCCTGTTTGCGCCCTATGCCCAGGAGCCTGGCATGATCCTCAAGGTCAGCCGGATCTACCGGGATGCAAGGCTGCACCATCCCCAGCCCTATAAGGAGGGTATCTGGCTGACCATTCGCCATGCCGGGGAGGATTGGACCACGGCGCCCTGCTTGTTTTTTGATATCTGCCCCGAAGGCGCCAGCTATGGCTTTGGCGTCTGGCGGCTGGCCACCGCTACCATGGAGCGGTTTCGCCGGGAGATTGCCGCCAAGCCGGAGGAATTTCTAGCGCTCATCGCCCAGACCGAATTTGATACCGGCTGCCCTGTGACAGCGGACTGCTACAAACGGCCGAAGCCCTGCGAGGATCCCAGGCTTTTACCGTTTTATGCCTGGCGTGGGAATATAAGTTGTGTTCGAGAAGTTTCGCCGGGGCCTGAGCTGTTTGAACCGGGGCTGGAGCAGCGGGTTGCCCAGATGTTTTCCCAGCTAATGCCCTTATATGCGTTCTTCCAGCGGTACTGTGGGGAATAAGTTGGCGAAGCGAAAACTTTGCAGATTTCAACTTTTAAAATATCTCAGCATTTTTCCAAAGAAAACCGATAGAAAACGATTATCAATTATATTTTTTGGGAAGTATTCAGAAATAGGGAAAAATTGGAATATTTTATTTGCATTTTTCAGCTTCCCATGATATACTAAAAATCGCATTAGAAGCTATATCAAAACCGTCTAATACTAGGCGAGAGGCTCGCCTAAATTAGGATGAAAGGGGTATACAAATGTCTCACAAGTATGTCTACATGTTCGACGAGGGCGACGGCTCCATGCGGGAGCTGCTCGGCGGCAAAGGCGCGAATCTGGCAGAGATGACCAAATTGGGGATGCCAGTGCCCCAGGGCTTTACCATTTCCACGGAAGCCTGTACCCGTTATTATGAGGATAACCACACCATCGGCGAGGATATTATGGAGCAGGTCTATGCCGCCCTGGCCAAGACCGAGGCTGAGAACGACAAGAAGTTCGGTGATCCAACCAAACCGCTGTTGGTTTCCGTCCGCTCCGGCGCTCGTGCCTCCATGCCTGGTATGATGGATACCATTTTGAACCTGGGCATGAACGATGAAGTGGCTGCGGGCCTGATTGCCGGAAACCCCAGCGACGCCTTTGAGCGGTTTGTATATGACTCCTACCGCCGTTTTATTCAGATGTTCTCCGATGTGGTGATGGAGCTAAGTAAGAAGCGCTTCGAAGTCATTATTGATGAATTAAAGGCCAAAAAGGGCGTAAAAGACGATATTGAACTGGATAAAGACGACATGAAGCAGTTGGTCGTCCTGTTCAAGGAATTCTATCAGCAGGAAAAGGGAGAGCCCTTCCCCTCCGATCCCAAGGTGCAGCTGGTGGAGTCTATCAAAGCGGTGTTCCGCTCCTGGGACAACCCCCGGGCCAATGTGTACCGCCGGATGAATGATATCCCCTACTCCTGGGGTACCGCAGTCAATGTGATGCCCATGGTATTTGGCAACCTGAACAACAATTCCGGCACTGGCGTGGCCTTTACCCGGAATCCGGCCACCGGCGAGAAGAAGCTGTTTGGCGAGTACCTGATCAACGCCCAGGGCGAGGATGTGGTGGCCGGTGTTCGTACCCCCTCCAAGATCGACCAGTTGGCCCAGGATATGCCCCAGGTCTATGAGCAGTTTTTGGCCATTGCCAACCGGCTGGAATCCCATTACCGGGATATGCAGGATATGGAGTTCACCATTGAAAATGGCAAGCTGTATATGCTCCAGACCCGCAACGGCAAGCGCACCGCCGCCGCCGCTTTGAAGGTGGCTGTGGATCTGGTGGACGAAGGTATGATCAATACCGACGAGGCTGTGATGCGGGTGGAGCCAAAGCAACTGGACGCGCTGCTCCATCCCCAGTTCGACGCCGAAGCACTGAAGAAGGCGGAGGTTGTAGGCAAGGGTCTGGCAGCCTCTCCCGGCGCCGCCTGTGGCCGGGCAGTATTCTCCGCAGAGGACGCCAAGCAGTGGGCCGCTCGAGGCGAGAAGGTGGTTCTGGTCCGGCTGGAAACCAGCCCTGAGGATATCGAGGGTATGGCTGCCGCCCAGGGCGTGTTGACGGTGCGCGGCGGTATGACCAGTCACGCCGCTGTGGTCGCCCGGGGTATGGGCACGTGCTGTGTCTCCGGCTGCGGCGATATCACATTCCATGAAGAGGACAAGACCTTCACCCTGGCTGGCCGCACCTATGCTGAGGGTGATTGGATTTCTATCGATGGCTCTACCGGTAATATCTACGGCGAGGCCATTGCCACGGTTGAGGCCACCATCTCCGGTGATTTTGGCCGGTTTATGGCCTGGGCCGATGCGGCTCGCCGGCTCCAGGTTCGCGCCAACGCCGATACGCCGAAGGACACCGCTCAGGCGGTGAAATTTGGCGCCGAGGGCATTGGCCTGTGCCGGACGGAGCATATGTTCTTTGAGGCAACCCGGATCAAGGCCATGCGGGAAATGATTGTGGCCAAGACCTCAGAAGCCCGGGAGGCTGCCTTGGCCAAGATTTTACCCTATCAGCAGGGGGACTTTGAGGCCATGTACCAGGTGTTGGAGGGCCGCCCGATGACGGTTCGCTTCCTGGATCCCCCGCTCCACGAGTTCCTACCCACCAAGGAAGAGGATATTGTGGAATTGGCTCAGGAGCTGGGTATTACCGTAGCCGATCTGAAAAATGTGATTGCCTCTTTGCATGAGTTTAATCCCATGATGGGTCACCGGGGCTGCCGGCTTGCTGTCACCTATCCGGAGATTGCGGCGATGCAGACCACCGCCGTCATCAACGCTGCTTTGAACGTGATGAAGGAGCATCCCGAATACAACATTGTGCCGGAGATTATGATTCCCCTGGTTGGCGAGGTCAAGGAATTGAAATTTGTCAAGGACGTGGTGGTTAAGACTGCGGACAAGCTGATTGCCGATGCCGGTGTGGACATGCATTATAAAGTCGGCACGATGATCGAGATTCCCAGAGCTGCCCTGACAGCCGACGAGGTGGCCAAGGAGGCCGAGTTCTTCTCCTTTGGCACCAACGACCTGACCCAGATGACCTTTGGCTTTAGCCGTGACGATGCGGGGAAATTCCTGGAGGCTTACTATGATCGTAAGATCTATGAGCAGGATCCCTTTGCCCATTTGGATCAGAATGGCGTGGGCCGCCTGATTCAGACTGCCTGCCAACTGGGCCGTCAGACCCGTCCGGATATCAAGCTAGGCATCTGCGGTGAGCACGGCGGCGATCCTTCCTCTGTGGAGTTCTGTCATAAGGCCGGCCTGAACTATGTCTCCTGCTCTCCCTTCCGGGTGCCGCTGGCCCGCCTTGCCGCCGCGCAGGCTGCTATCAAAAGTAGGTAGGAGTTATGTCCCATTTGATTTGGGGCAAACCCAATTTGTAAAATCACAATAGAAAAATTGACCTTGTAGAAGAAATTCTGCAAGGTCTTTTTTTGTGCCAAAAGCCTTGCACATCCTGTTTTTTAACGAAAAATCAAAGTTTAATTCATGTTTTTTGGCAGTATAGTCCCATTTTGCGCTGATTTTTTATTCTTAGCCTGCGCAGACTATCACTTCAGGGGGGCATAATCGTACCCGGCGGGACCTCCTAAAAAGTGGGTTTCCCATCTGCCAAAATGTGGAAATAAAGCAAAATCGCCCACAAATTTTCATAAAACAATCACAAAATTTGAGCAATCAATGATTTTTTCGACGGCAGATTCACTAATTATCTCCCTTGGGATTTGGAGGATTTACCAAAAATTATAAAACAAAACCAAAAAAATGTGTTAATGTAACAAAAGTCACTGAATGAAAAAGGGGGCGAATCTATAATGAGGAAAAAAGAGGGAACGTTGTCAGAAAATGCATCATATGGAGTGAACTGGTATAAGGCAGAAGCACAATCGATTACTGAGGCTGAACAAATGAAAAACTTGATTTCACATCGTGCACAATCCTTTGACGCCCTATGGGGCGAAAAGCAGAAAACTCACTTAAAAGGCAGTCTTCAATACAAGTATTTTCCGGCCAAAAACAGGATTTCTTTGGAGGAACTAAAGACCATAGGTGTGGTTTTGGGAATTCGATCCGGGCGGGTCAGATTCAATTTGATTGGCGCAGAAGGACAGAAGTTCACCGTTTTTACCCTCCGGAAAGATGACCCTGCGCAATGGCTAGCCATGATTGGTCAATATCCTGCTGAGTATTATGTGGAAGTCTTTTTTTGCGATGACACAGAGCTTTGTCTGATATCCAGTTCTGATTTTAAACAATTCATAGCCAATGACCGGGAATTTCGGGAGCAGTATTATCGGAGCTGTGCTGAGGCGATGATCAACGCTTTGACGGTGATTGGAAATCTCTCTTTTTGCAGCCTGGAGGATCGGCTGGAAAAACGTTTAATGGAAGAGTGTGCGGAAAATGGCACAGACACGGTACTCATAACCCATGAGGAGCTGGCGGAGGAGTTGGGCACCTCCCGGGAAGTGGTATCGAGACTTCTATCCCGGATGGTGAAGCAAAGCAGGATCCGGGTTCGGCGGAAGATGATCACGGTATTGCCTTTACAGAAGAAGCTGCCGAAGGATGTTAATGAAGTAAGAAAGAATGGAGCAGATCCAGATGAGTGAGAATATGCGTCGTGTCACGATTTGTGACGTTGCGGCGGAAGCTTGCGTTTCCACAAGTACCGTCTCCCGATATCTAAATCAGACGGGGTATGTGGGGGCTTCCAGCGCGAATCGGATTCAAAAGGCAATTCAAGATTTGAAGTATGTACCCAATGTGGTGGCCCAGTCCCTGCGTGTGGGAAAAAACCGGAATATTTTGTTGGTGGTACCGGATATCTGCAATCCCTTTTACTCCCAGATGGCAAAAAAGGTTCAGCAGCTTCTGCGTGAAAAAGGCTATGCCATGACGCTTTTTGATTCGGATGAGAGCGTTCACGAGGCGGAGGCGCTACAGCTTGCCAAGCAGATGGACGTCAGTGGAATCCTGCTGGGATCCATCGACGTCAAAGAGCGGGTGATTTCCGAACTGAAAGCAACCCAGATTCCGGTGGTAACGTTAAACGCCTATGGGAACTATCCTTGTGATTCGGTACAGGTACATGGACATGACGGCACAAATCTGGCCGTCCGGCATTTGATTATGCTGGGACATAAGCACATCGGTTTCGCAGGCGGCACGCCCCACTCTATGATCGAGGAGAGCCGGAAAAAGGGCTATATGCTGGCGATGGAAGCTGCGGGGAAGCCCATAGAACCGAAGGATGTAAAAGAGAACGGATTCTCCCAGTCCAGCGGGTATGA
>CAOJND010000061.1 GCA_948439445.1 uncultured Eubacteriales bacterium
AATCGGAAGGTAGAACACCCCCGCACCCCCTTTGAATGGATGACCCGGGATCAACGGGTTGTGGATGCATGCGTGGAGGACCCCCTGTGCGGCTTCGTGGCAACCTCGGGTCTGCTGCGGGATCTACTGGAAGGGATACAATATATGGAAAAGCCGGAGAATTTAAAGCGAATGAACCACAGCCTACCGGTCTTTTTGATCGCCGGTGGGGATGATCCGGTGGGCAACTATGGAAAAGGCGTCCGCCAGACAGCCCAGGCGTTCCAAGAGGCTGGAATGGAGGATGTGACCATGAAAATTTATCCTTTGGACCGGCATGAGGTATTAAATGAGCTGAACCGAGATGAGGTTTTTACGGACATCTGTGCTTGGTTAGAAGAAAAGCTTCCCTGATATTCGACAGATTCAGTGTTATTGCGTAAAAAATGGAGTCGAATTGATAAAAGTTGTTGACAAATTGTAATCATTTGTTATAATATATGGCATGTGATTACAATCAACACAAGGGGATGATTCTTTTGAAGCGAGTCTTGTCTATCACGCTGACGCTGATCTTACTGGTGACGGCGTTTCCGTTTAGGACTTCTGCTGTGACGCAGGGCGTTAATCGAGTTGACGCTGTTAGTGTGGCAAATGTTCCGGCAGAGCCGGTGGAATTAGACGGCTGGAGCCTTCTGGAACAACCCCAGCAGGCCCAGTCGGAACAACAGGTGGCCTCTTCCTATGCCGCTCGTGCGATGGCTGGTGTCGCGACCTTTGCCACCGCCCAATATCAGAACCTCAGTTCCAGTCAAAATCTGATTGAGATTTTGAAGGATGTGGAAGGTTTTCGGTCCCAGCCCTACTATGATTATGGTCAGTATTCCATCGGCTATGGTTGCTTTGCAGGTCATACCGCCCAGGAGGCCAAAAATAAATATCCCAACGGCATTTCCAAGGCTGGGGCGGAAGCGCTACTTCGTGAGCAGCTAAAGACCTATGAAAATGAGGTCAATACCTATATGCGCCGGATTGGCCGGCAGCCAACCCAGTGTCAGTTTGACGCTTTGGTTGAC
Source organism: uncultured Eubacteriales bacterium (assembly GCA_948439445.1). Classification (GTDB taxonomy): domain Bacteria; phylum Bacillota; class Clostridia; order Oscillospirales; family Oscillospiraceae; genus Faecousia. The sequence continues at coordinate 1,056 of CAOJND010000061.1, forward strand.
TTTACATATAATGTGGGCGGCAACTGGACGAGAAGCAATGATTATTTAATCAACAAATATCTTATGAATCCCACCACAGATTTGGATCTGGTGCGGGCGCTCGGCTCCTGGTGCAGAGCTGGCGGCACAATTCAGGGCGCACTTTGCAGCCGGAGAATTCGTTGTTCTTTGATGTTTTTATATGGCATCTACTATCTTCCCTATGGCAATAATAAGGATTCCAATTTGAAGGTGGTAAAAGATAGCGATCTGCCCTATTTCAGCTATTGCGTATTCAATGGCAACGGCGCCACATTGAGCAATGGAAAATCCGATGATATTAACTTCTATGCTAAGGGTAAGCCCTATGGCTCCCTGCCCAAGCCAAGCAAGAGCAATTTTACCTTCGACGGTTGGATTCGTAGTGATGGATCCCTGCTGACAGAAAAGAGCGAGGTCAAGGGCAATATCAGCGTCAAAGCAAGATGGAAGGTCGGAGGCGGCTCTTCCACACCTTCGGGCTCTGGCAGCAGCGGTGGTTCCGGTACCAATCCGTCTCCCAGTGGCAAGGTTCCGTTCCGGGATGTGAGCGCTGGAAGCTGGTATTACTCCGCTGTGGAATATGTCTATACCAAGGGATATATGAATGGGATGGGCGACAATCTGTTCAACCCAGAGGGGACGATGACCAGAGCCATGTTGGTGACGGTACTGTACCGTTTGGCGGGGCAGCCTGCCGCCGGCAGCGACGCCGGTTTTCAGGATGTCAACTCCAGCCATTATTTTTACAAGGCAGTTTGCTGGGCGAAAGCCCATGGCGTAGTCATCGGCGTTACAGCGAAAGAGTTTCGGCCCAATGATCTGATAACCCGGCAGCAGATTGCAGCAATTTTCTACCGCTATTATGTGAATTACCTGGGGAAAACCGCCCAGAATTCCGGTAGCTTGGCCAGCTTCCAAGACCGGGATTCCATTTCCGAATATGCCAAGGATGCCATGGCTTGGGCTGTGGGCGTGGGGCTTATGAAGGGAATGACCGCCAATACGCTGAATCCCGGCGGTAACGCCACGAGAGCACAGGCGGCTACCATTATCGAGCGTTTTTCCAAAATGATCTAACAAAATGGTTTGAGGATTTGTCGCTGCTCCTGGGTAAGCCAGGAGCAGCGATGCTTTTTCTGATGAAAGGAGGGAATGCGTTTGCGTAATTTGCGGTTGGACTTATGTTACGATGGAACAAATTTTTACGGCTGGCAACGGTTGACAGGAGAGAGCAAAACCATTCAGGGAAAGCTGGAGACAGCGCTGAGTAGGATCCTGGAGGAGCCGGTGACCGTATCCGGCAGCGGGCGTACAGATGCAGGTGTCCATGCCATGGGACAGGTGGCCAATTTTCACTGTGAAAATCCCATGCCCTGCCAGACCATTTTAAAAGAACTACGGCGGTATCTGCCCCAGAGCATCGGCATATACTCTTGCTGTGAGGTATCAGCGCGGTTTCATGCCAGACTGAATGCCAAGGGGAAAACCTACTGCTACCGGATTTGGAATTCGGACCAACCCTGCGTCTTTCAGCGACGGTATGTCCATAAGGTGCAGGAGGCTCTGGATTTGCGGGAAATGGAGCGGGCGGCGGCTTTGCTTTTAGGGCGGCACGATTTTTCCGCTTTTTGCTCCATTCCCAGGTTCCAGAAATCCACCCTGCGAACCATTACCAAAGCCAGTGTCCAGCGGCAGGGAAACGAAGTGGTGTTTACAATCTCCGGGGATGGTTTTCTCTACAACATGGTGCGGATTTTAGCGGGTACGCTGCTGGAGGTGGGCCTGGGGACGCGCCAGGCAGATTCTATACCGGGCCTGTATGGCGGAAAACGGGAGCAAGCAGGCCCCATGGCGCCGGCCAAGGGCCTTTGTTTACAGGAGGTGTTCTATTGAACATTCAGATTTTTGGAAAAAGCAAGTGCTTTGACACGAAGAAGGCGGAGCGGTATTTCAAGGAGCGGAGGATTCCCTATCAGAGTGTGGATCTGATTCGCTTTGGTCTGTCCGGCCGAGAGTTTGACGCCGTCTTACGGGGGATCGGAGGAATTGACCGGCTCATCGACTGGGACAGCAAATTGGAAGCGGTGACCTTGATGCGCTATATGGAGGATTCTAGCGCAAAAGCGGACAAGGTGTTTGACGATCCCCGGCTGATGAAGACGCCCATTGTCCGCAATGGAAAGCAGGTCACAGTTGGCTACTGCCCGGAAATTTGGGCGAAATGGGAATAAGTTTGTAGTACGAAAGCAGTTTCTCTAAAGGAGAGGCTGCTTTTTTTGCAAATTTGTATGGTTTTTACATTGATATACTTGGAATAAGGTTGTATAATGAGGAGGATTTATGCCTGATATTCTACAGTTGCTCAATCAGATTGTCTGGGGTGCGCCGGCGCTGATTTTGATTCTTGGCGTGGGTTTGTGGCTGTCCATGCGGACGAACTTTGTCCAGATCCGCTTATTTCCCAGGGCTTTGCGCAGTTTCTTTGCACAGCTGCGGCCTGGGAAGACTTCCGATGGAACGGTGCCCCCGTTTCGCGCCCTGTGTACAGCACTGGCCGCCACAGTGGGCACTGGAAATATCGCCGGTGTGGCCGGCGCCATCTCAATCGGCGGCCCGGGCGCGATTTTTTGGATGTGGCTGTGCGCGCTGCTGGGGATGGGCATAAAATTTGCTGAAGCGACCCTTGCGGTGCGCTACCGTGTGCGCAACCAGGCGGGGGAGTATGTGGGCGGTCCCATGTATATGATCCAACAGGGACTGGGATCCCGGTGGACATGGCTGGGCGGTCTGTATAGCTTCTTTGGCGTTGTAGCCGCTTTTGGAGTGGGCAACGCTACGCAAATCAACGCGGTGCTCTCTGCCGGACATGAGGCGATGTCCGCCCTGCATATTCCTGTGTGGAAGGGAATGGATTTGGTTTTCAGCGCATGTCTGGCGGTGCTGATCGCCATTTTACTGCTAGGCGGCGCTGCTAGAATTGGGAAAGCGGCGGAGCTGCTGGTACCGTTTGCCTCCTTGGGCTATGTGCTGTTGGGGGCTGTGGTGCTGGTGCTTTGCAGGGAAAGGCTTCCATGGGCTTTTCGGGCCATTATACAGGGCGCTTTTACGCCCCAGGCCATAACCGGCGGCGTGATCGGAAGCGCGTTTCAGACACTACGGATCGGCGTATCCAGAGGTGTCTTTACCCATGAGGCCGGTATGGGGACGGCGTCCATTGCCCATGCTGCCTCCGATGTTTCCCATCCGGTGCAGCAGGGGATGATGGGCATTGTGGAGGTTTTTTTGGATACGATTGTGATCTGCACAATGACAGCTTTGGTAATCCTGTGCAGCGGCGTGGCCGTACCCTATGGCGCGACTGCTGGAGCGGAGCTGACTACCACGGCTTTTGCTTCGGTACTCGGCAACTGGGTTCCCATTTTTTTGGCGCTGGCGCTATGTTGCTTTGCCCTGGCCACGGTGCTGGGGTGGGGACTGTATGGGGTCCGCTGCGCGGAGTATTTGTTTGGCATAAAAGCCAAGGGGTTTTTTGTGGCCCTTCAGGCTGCCGTGGTGGTACTGGCAGCCGTACTAGAGACGAAAACCGTTTGGATCCTGGCCGACACAGTCAACGGCCTAATGCTTATTCCGAATTTGATTGCCCTGGCGGCGCTCAGCCCGGAATTGGTGGCGCTGACCAGATCATACGATAAGAAAAAGGGAAAAAGAAGTAGGGTCTAGACCCTGTGTGGAGGTACATATGAGAATTTCAATCAATGCAAATCGATGCGAACCATCGCCTATGCGAAAATTCCATTCTCTGGCGGTTGCTGCGGAAAAAAAAGGACGTAAAATCTATCATCTGAACATTGGTCAACCGGATCTACCCACCCCCCAGGCGTTTTATGACGCGGTGCGCAATTTCCACCAGCGGACTCTGGCCTATGAGGCGTCCCCTGGCATGCCGGTGTTGATTGACGCGGTGCGCAAGTATTATGCAAACCTAGGGGTGGAGCTGTCGCCGGAGGATGTACTGATTACCACCGGTGGCAGCGAGGCGCTGCATCTGACCTGCCTGAGTATTCTGGATCCCTATACGGAAGTCATTATCCCGGAGCCTTATTATCCCAACTACACCACCTTTGTCCATTCCGCCGGCGGCGTCATTCGGGCTTTGCCCACCACGCCGGAGGACGGCTACCGCTATGCCAGCCGGGATCGAATTGAGAGCTTGATTACCAAAAATACCCGGGCCATTCTGATCACCAATCCGGGCAATCCCACCGGCGTGGTACTCAACGAGGAAGAAATGCGGATGATTGCCGACGTGGCAAAGAAATATGGACTATATCTGATCTGCGACGAGGTCTACCGGGAATTCTGCTACGACGAGATTCACGGCGTGCCTACCATGGCCCGGTTTCATGATATTGATGAGAACCTTGTAATTGTGGACTCTGTGTCCAAGCGTTTTTCTGCCTGCGGCGCCCGGGTAGGCCTCGTGGTGACAAAAAACAAGGAGCTGCAACAGGCGCTCTTAAAATTCTGCCAGTCCCGGCTGGCTGTGGCCACCATGGATCAGGTTGGTGCTGCGGCGCTGTATTCGGTGGATCAGGATTTCTACCGCCGGTCGAAAGAGGAGTACCGCCGCCGCCGGGACACCGTGGTGGAACGGCTGCGGAAAATGCCCGGCGTCAAGGTGCAAGAGCCTATGGGCGCGTTTTATGTGATGGCAAGCCTACCGGTGGACGATGCCGACCGGTTCCAGCATTGGCTGCTGGAGGAGTTCGAGGACGAGGGAGAGACGGTGATGTTTGCCCCCGGCGCGCCCTTCTATGAGACGCCGGGTAAGGGCATTAACGAGGTTCGAATCGCTTATGTGTTGCAACAGCAGGATCTGGAGCGGGCTATGGCCCTACTGGGCAAGGCGATTGACCGGTACCGCGCGGAAAAAATGTAAGCAACGAAATTACCCGCCTGAGGATTCATGCTGGAATCCCCAGGCGGGATGTGCTATAATACGGCTATGCGGCCCGCCGCAAATCTATTCACAAGCGAGGATACCCATGAACGAAAGGGAAATTGGCGAGCTTCGCCGCCGGATTCGGAGAGATCGGAGTAATATGACGGCTATTTTTGGCTGTTATGTGAATGAAAAAAAGGAGATTATTTCGGAGTTTACCCAGCCTTTGTCGATTATGCCGGAGAACGAGTCGGAAAAGTATTTTGCGCTGCTCAAGCGCTCTCTTTCTGGCAAGCTGGGCAAAAATCTGGTGGATATCTGTTTTCAGACGGCCCAGGTGGCGGATAGCCCGGAGCATAAACTGCTGATGGCTCTGCGAGATAGCCGCTTGCAGGATGAGCAGGCGAGATGCGCTCTGTACCAAAAGATTTTGGAGACGGTGCGCCTGGAGGGCAACTACCTAATTTTGCTGGGCTGTGAGACATACGATGTGCCATTTCGAGGCAAGGACGGCTTTGCCCAGCCGGACAGCGGCGACGAAAGCTTTACCTATTTCCTATGCTGCGTCTGCCCGGTGAAGCAGACCAAATCGGTGTTGCATTACATCCATGAAGAGCATACCTTCCACGATGGCGGCGCATTACAGACGGTGGCGGCGCCGGAGCTGGGGTTTTTGTTCCCGGCCTTTGACAACCGGGCGACCAATCTGTATAACGCACTATTTTATACCCGGGATGTGGCTCAGGGATATCCGGAGCTGATCGACGCGGTATTTCACGTGGAGCCGCCAAAGCCCGCTGCCCAGCAAAAGGAGGAATTTGAGGCTCTACTGGAGGACAGCCTGCTGGAAGAATGCAGTCTGGAGGTGGTGCGTGGGATTCACGAGCATGTACGGCAGATGGTGGACAGCCATAAGCAGAGCAAAATTCCGGAACCGCTGCTGCTTTCCAAGGAGGACGTTCGCGCTGCGCTGACAGGCTGTGGCGTCTCAGAGGAAAAGCTGGCAAAGTTCAGTGTGGATTATGACGCTGAATTTGGCTTTGAGGCTCAGCTCAACCCGGAAAATATTGTGGATAGCAAGCATTTTCACATCCGGACGCCGGATGTGGTGATCCAGGTCAACCCGGAGCGAAGCGATCTTGTGAAAACACGCACCATTGGCGGCATGAAATATCTTATGATCTGTGTGGACGAATCGGTGGAGGTCAATGGACTGCCCATCGCGATTCAGGACCAGGAGGCGGTCCCGGCTTCGGTTTAAAAAACAAAAATCCTTCCGACAGGGCTTCACAGGCTGTTTTGCGGTGGCATAAGCTGGCTTGGAAGGAGCGTGAACCTTAATGAGAGAACAGCAAGGTCTAAGTTTGGTGACACGGAAATACCTGTGCCGGTTTGACGAAATCCTGGATACTATGATCCAGGATATGACCCAGGCCAAAGCGACCGAAAGTATATCCCATAATTTTATCGTGCAGATGATTCCCCACCACAGGGCGGCCATAGAGATGTCCCAGAACCTGTTGCAATACACCACCTGTTTGCCCTTGCAGGAAATCGCATCTCGCATCATCCAGGAGCAAACCAAAAGCATTGAAAATATGGAAAAGGCGCTTTGTACCTGTGAGCGGCTTCAAAATTCCCAGCGGCAGCTGTGCCAGTATGAGAAGTGCCTCCAACAGATCTTAGAGACCATGTTTACCAGGATGAAAGACGCCTGTGCGGATAATAACATCAATGCCAATTTTATGCGGGAAATGATTCCCCACCACAGAGGGGCCATCCAGATGTCAGAAAACGCGCTTAAGCAGGAAATTTGTCCGGAACTGATTCCAATTTTGCAAAGGATTATTGTCTCTCAGCGAGAAGGCGTGCGGGAGATGGAACGACTTTTGCAGAGGATTTAAGTTAATCATCCATCTAGTAAAATCTAAACGCGGCGCTCGGATCACCCGAGCGCCGCAATTTTACTTGTAAAAAGATCAAACCATCTGTTCTGGATGAAATATCTGGTCGAAGGCCTGCTCTGTCAAAAAGCCCAGCCGTACGCAGGCCTGGCGCAAGGAGATATTTTCCTGATAAGCAAGCTTTGCGGTCTTTGCCGCGTTTTCATAGCCGATGTAGGGATTCAGTGCCGTCACCAGCATCAGGCTGTGATGCAGGTTGTAGGCCATTTTCTCCCGATTGGGACGGATGCCAACTACACAGTTTTTGTTGAACGAGTCCATGGACTCCGCCAGCAATCTTGCCGACTGAAGAAAATTGTAGATCAAGACCGGCATAAATACATTTAGCTCAAAATTGCCCTGGGAGGCGGCGATTCCCACCGCCGTATCGTTGCCCATGACCTGTACAGCCACCATGGTAACAGCTTCGCACTGGGTGGGATTGACTTTACCGGGCATAATGGAGGAGCCTGGCTCATTTTCGGGAAGGAAAAGCTCTCCCAGGCCGTTTCTTGGCCCGGAGGCCAGCCAGCGGATGTCGTTGGCAATTTTCATCAAGTCTGCCGCCAGGGCTTTCAGCGCTCCATGGACAAATACCAACTCATCTTTAGAGGTCAGGGCATGAAATTTATTTTCCGCTGTTACAAAGCTCTTACCGGTTAGATTGCTGATCTGATGAGCTACCTCCTGGTCAAAGCCCTTGGGCGTGTTTAGCCCGGTGCCCACAGCAGTACCGCCCAATGCCAGTGTGCGTAAATAGGGAAGCCCCTGCTCCAGCAGCTCCCGATCCCGCTGCAAGCTGGAGCGCCAGCCGGAGATCTCCTGGGAAAAGGCGATGGGGGTGGCGTCCTGCAAATGGGTTCGGCCAGCTTTTACAATTCCCAGATTTTCCTCCTCCAGCCGGATAAAAGCATCGATCAGCCTGCCAAGGGCGGGCAGTACCCGCTCTGAAATCGACGCCTCTGCGGCGATGTGCATGGCGGTGGGAAAGGTGTCGTTGGAGGACTGGGACATGTTGACGTCGTCGTTGGGGTGGAGCAGCTT
>CAOJND010000062.1 GCA_948439445.1 uncultured Eubacteriales bacterium
GGATTATGAACTACTTGGTATCGGAATTTAAAAAGGCCGAGGGCATCGACCTGAGCAAGGACCGCGTGGCCATGCAGCGGCTGAAGGAAGCCGCGGAGAAGGCGAAGATTGAGCTGTCCGGCGTGACCTCCTCCGCCATCAACCTGCCCTATATCACCGCCGACGCCACCGGACCCAAGCATCTGGACGTGACCCTGACCCGGGCCAAGTTCAACGAGCTGACGGCGGATCTGGTGGAGCGGACCATGGGTCCTGTCCGCCAGGCCATGAATGACGCCGGTCTGAAGGCCGCCGATTTGAGCAAGGTGCTTTTGGTGGGCGGCTCCACCCGGATTCCTGCGGTGCAGGATGCGGTGAAGGGCATCACCGGCAAGGAAGGCTTTAAGGGCATCAACCCCGACGAGTGCGTGGCGGTGGGCGCCTGCATCCAGGGTGGCGTGCTGACCGGCGATGTAAAGGACATTTTGCTGCTGGACGTGACGCCCCTGTCCCTGGGCATTGAGACCATGGGCGGCGTATTCACCCGGCTGATCGACCGCAATACCACCATTCCCACCAAAAAGAGCCAGATTTTCTCCACAGCCGCCGACGGCCAGACCTCCGTGGAGGTCCACGTGCTCCAGGGCGAACGGGAGATGGCGGCTTACAATAAGACGTTGGGCCGGTTCCAGCTGTCCGGCATTGCTCCTGCACCCCGTGGCGTGCCCCAGATTGAGGTTAGCTTCGACATCGACGCCAACGGCATTGTAAATGTGTCCGCCAAGGACCTGGGCACCGGTAAGGAGCAGAAGATCTCCATCACCGCTTCTACCAACCTGTCCCAGGAGGACATCGACAAGGCTGTCCGGGAGGCGGAGCAGTATGCCGCCGAGGATAAGGCCCGCAAGGACGAGGTGGATACCCACAACACCGCAGACCAGGCGATTTATCAAGTGGAGAAGGCCCTGGGCGAGCTGGGCGATAAGATTTCTGCCGAGGAAAAGAGCAAAATTCAGGATGCTGTGGACCATTTGAAAGAGGTCAACAAGGGAACCGACGTGGCGGCGATCAAGGCGGCTACCGAGGAAGTCCAGAAGGCGTTCTACGCCGTGTCCGAAAAGCTGTACCAGAACGCCGCACCCCAGGACGGCGGCGCACAGCAGCCCGGCGACGACGGTGTGGTGGATGCCGACTACGAGACCGTTGACTAAAATAAGCGCCGGCTTCCCCCAGAGCCTTTCCTTTGGGGGAAGCCGCTTCATGAAAATTTGTGAGGAAAGCCGCCCTTGAGGAGAGGGTGGCGTTTTCCGCAGAGGGCGATACCAGTCGAAAGTAGTTTTCAAGCGGGCGCCCCAGCGCAAATTTTCGGCGTGTGACGAGGTGAGCAGAATGGCTGACAAGAAAAACGACTATTATGAGGTGCTGGGGGTGGAAAAAACCGCCAGCGCCGATGAGATCAAGCGGGCCTACCGGAAAAAGGCCATGCAGTACCATCCGGACCGGAATCCTGGCGACAAGCTGGCCGAGGAGCGGTTTAAAGAGGTGGGCGAGGCCTATGAGGTGTTGTCCGACGAGGAAAAGCGGGCCCGCTATGACCAATATGGCTTCCAGGGTGTGGATCCCAACTTCAATCCCGGCGGTTTTGGCGGCGGATTTGGCGGCTTTGGGGGCTTCGGTGACTTTGGCGATATTATCAGCGATATTTTTGGCGGCGGCAGAAGCGCTTCGGCAAGCAACAGTCCCCGCCGGGGCGAAAATATCGGCGCCCGGTTGGAGCTGACCTTTGAGGAAGCGGCGTTTGGCGCCTCTAAGGAGGTTACGGTCCAGCGGATTGAGAACTGCGCCACTTGCAACGGCACCGGCTCCGCCGATGGTCAGGTGGAAACCTGCGACACCTGCCGTGGGACCGGCCAGGTGCGCACCACCCAGAGCTTTATGGGCATGACCATGCAGAGCAGCACCGTCTGTCCCAAGTGCGGCGGCAAGGGTAAGCTGATTAAAAATCCCTGTACCACCTGTAAGGGCAAGGGCAAGGTGCGCCGTAGCCGGAAGGTTGCGGTGAAGGTTCCGGCTGGTGTGGACGGCGGGCAGAGCGTGCGGGTGCGCGGCGAGGGCTGCGTAGGCGCCAACGGCGGCCCCAGCGGCGATCTGCTGGTGGAGGTTTCCATCCGGCGGCACGAAACCTTTGCGCGAGACGGGGTGGATGTATTGTGTGAGGTGCCGATCACCTTTGCCCAGGCAGCCTTGGGGGCAAAGCTGGACATTCCCACCCTGGATGGACCGGTTCCCTACACCATTCCCGAGGGGACCCAGACCGGTACGGTGTTCCATATCCCCGGGAAGGGCATTCCCTATGTGGGCAACAACCGCCGCCGGGGAGAGCACCGGTTTACCGTGGTGGTGGAGACGCCTACCAGGCTGAGCAAGGAACAAAAAGAGCTGCTTCGGCAGCTGGAGGGCATGGACGATAACAGCAATACCCCAAAGCGGAAGAAGTTTTTTGAAAAATTGAAATAGAGATAGAGGTATGCCCATGAAACGAGAGGATTATATCAGTTGGGACGAGTATTTCATGGGGGTCGCCATGCTGGCGGCCCGGCGCAGTAAGGATCCCAATACCCAGGTGGGGGTGTGTATTGTCTCCGAGGACAACATTATCATTTCCACAGGCTACAATGGGATGCCCAAGGGCTGCTCCGACGACGAATATCCCTGGGAGCGGGAGGGAACGCAGACCAAGTATCCCTACGTGGTTCACGCGGAGCTAAACGCCATTTTAAACGCCACCGGCCGGAATCTGCGGGGCAGCCGGCTGTATACGGCACTGTTCCCCTGCAACGAGTGCGCCAAGGCCATCATCCAGAGCGGGATCAAAGAGGTGCTGTATTTGTCGGATAAGTACGCCGACACCATGTCCACCCTGGCCTCCAAGCGGATGATGGATTCCGCCGGGGTGAAATACACCCAACTACAGCCCGGCGTGTCGTCGATTACATTGGATTTTGTACCCTAGCAGGCGTAAGAATAGACCGCTAAGAGCAGGCTTTTACCTACCCTTAGCGGTCTGTTTGTTTAGGCTACACTGGGGAAGCCATGACCATATTTTTGAATGTAGCGCATTAGGATGGTGGCCACCTGGGCCCGGGTGGCGTTGCCCCTTGGCTGGAGGTAGGCCACTCCATTCTCTCCGACGCCAATCACCAGTCCGTTGTTTACGGCCCAAGCCAGGCCGGTGGAAGCCCAGCGAGAAACCTTGCTTGCGTCGGGGAATTGATCCAGAATGCCCTCATTTATCAGCGTGGGCGCCCGGTAGCCCAAAAAGCGGTGCAAAATCGTGGCAATCTGCTCCCGGGTGATCTTGCCGTTGGGATCAAATTTTCCGTTGCCCATGCCCTTGACGATTCCCTCGTCTGCTGCCCAGGCGACGGCTTCTGTGTACCACTTGCCGTCTGGAACGTCGTCGAAGGGACGTTTGTTGGTCCCGGCCTTGGGTTTGCCCTCAATCCGCCAGAGCACGGTTACCAGCATGGCCCGGGTCATATCTGCGCTGGGCGCGAAGGTCGTTTCCGACATGCCGTTGAACAGGCCACGCGATACCGCGAAGTCCACGCTCTCATGGGCCCAGTTACCAGGCGCAGGGGCGTCGGTGAAGGCGCCGCTGGGGCAAGCAACGACATCCATGGAGAACCGGACGATGCAATTGCGGGAGGCTGCGTAATCATAGGTTACGGTGGTATAGCCGGACCGGTTTACCTTCAGGGTCGTTCCGCTAACCGAACCGCCGGTCCAATTGCTGGTCTTGGACAGATCAAAGCCCTGGGGCATCTGGGTCAGATCCACATTACCGTGGCAATCGGCCTGAAGTTCAACCACCCGATCCTCGCATGCGATCTCTATCGACGTGGCATTGTCGCTGAGGGCGATGCTGACCACAGGATTGCCATGGCAGTACAGCTTTTTTAATTTGGAATTTTTACTCAGATCCAGGTGGGATATGGCGTTATCCGAGCAGTTTAGCTCGGTAAGCTCGGTTAGATATTCAATGCCCTCCAGGCTGGTAATTGGATGCTCCGAATTTACCGACATGCCGGTGGCGTACAAGCTTGTCGTCTGGGCAATCTCCTCTTTGGACAGATACCCATCGTTGTTTTTATCGCACTCACGCCACACCACATTGCGAAACTCTGGATCTGGGAAAGTGGTCTCGTCGATGGGAAGCCATTCGCCCTCGTCGGTCAGCCATAGGGTGAGCCCGTGCATACCGTAGTCGCAGAGGTAGTAAATTGTCACATCCGTTGTGTCCGCAGGTATGGTGATCGGACTGCCATCCATGGTGCTGCCGTACCAGGCCTTGATCTGTGTCAGATCAAAATCCCCAAAAATCGTGGACAGGTCAAAGACACGATCCTCGCCAACCTGAATGCCGTAGGTATTGCCAGAGCAAACGACTTCCAAACCAGAGGCAGTATTTTCCAGATCCAGGTGGACCAGATGATTGTTACTACAGCTCAGAACCTTTAGGCTGGAACAGTCGGAGATATGTAGCTCATACAGCTCATTTTTTTGGCAATACAGCGTTTCCAGCTTGGGGGTAGCGTTGACATTCAGATCAGACAGGCGATTGTTTTGGCAGTACAGCTCTTCCAGCGCCGGGCAGTTGCTGGCATTCAGGCTGGTCAGCTGATTGTCGTAGCATTCTAGTTTTGTCAATGCCTTGCAGCCGGCAACGTTCAGGGTGGTGAGTTGATTGGCATAGCAGCTTAGCACTTCCAGCGCTTTGCAGCCTGTGACATTCAGACTGGCGAGCTGATTTTCACAGCACCGCAGCACTTTTAGCGCCGGACAGCCGCTGAGGTCCAGACTGGGCAGCTGATTGTAATGGCACTCCAGCCGGGAAAGTGCCTTGCAGCCGTTGACGTTCAGACTGGTCAGCTGATTGTAGTCGCAAAGCAACTCTTTTAGCGCCGGATGGTTGCTGAGGTCCAGACTGGTCAACTGGTTTCCGTAGCAGAACAGGCTGGTGAGGGCTGTGTTTTTGCGCAAATCCAGTTTGGTCAGCGCGTTGCCACCGCAGTTCAGACTGGTCAGAGCCGTATTCTTGCTCAGATCCAGACTGGTCACATGATTGCTGTCGATGTCCAACACCTGCAGGGCGGTAAAGAACTCCACGCCCTTTAGATTGGAGACAGTGCCGCCTTCGTATGGTTCCGCGCAATCCGTGTTGCACAGGTTAATTTTCTTTACTGCCTGAATCTCCGCTTGGGAGAGCTGGCCGTCCTTGTTGGTGTCAAAATTTCGGGTAACATAAAACCGGAACTCCGGGTCCGGAAAGTTGGCGGCGCTGATTGCCACCGTTCCTGCCGCGTAGACGGCGGGAATCAGCCCCATCAGCAGAGTGGCCGCCAGGAGAAGTGCCAGCGCGCGTTTTTTCATAAGAGCATACTTCCTTTCTTTTCCATGTTATATGCATGATAGCAGTCCTGGGAAAACTTGTCAAGGGAAAGTAATGTTTTTGTATGTTTTAACGGGAAAACAATAGGAATACAGTCATAAAAGTGTCCCTACGGTCCAGGCGAACCTGCTGTGCGGACCAGAAACCCCCTTCGATTAAAGCCAGAAAGCGCTTTACGGCCACCGTCTATTTCGACGGTGGCCGTGCGGCAAATCGGTATATTCTGATGGTACGGCCGCTAGAGGGGCCTTACTTGTCAAGATTGTTCAGATACCCAATCACCCGGTATAGGATTACCATGCTCTGAGCGCGGGTGGCGCTGCCGGAGGGAACTAGGGTAGTATCGGTCATGCCAAGGATAATCTGGTTGCCAACGCACCAGGCCATGGCCTCCTTCGCGTATTCGTTAACCTTGGCGCGATCCGTATAGCTGGTCAGATCGTCGCGAACTCCGTTGTCCTGTTCCAAAAGGGTCACATACCGGTGGAAAATTGCCGCAGCCTGCTGCCGCGTTACAGAGTCGCTTGGCCGGTACTGGGTGTCGGTGACGCCCTTTACAATGCCGTTTTCATAGGCCCAGGCCACGGCTTTGGCATAGTAGGCTGTGGCGGGGACATCCTGAAAGGGCATGGTAGAGGTTGCCTCTGGCTCCCCGGCGTAGCGGTAGAGGATCGTCACCAGCATCCCGCGAGACAGGGGTGTGTTGGGTTCAAAGGTGGTTTCGCTCATGCCTTTAATCAGGCCGTTTTCATAGCCATAGTCCACTGCGTCGCAGTAGTATTCGGTTCCCTGGGTATCCTGGAACACCCTGGGGGTGGTGATTTCCAGACCGGCGGTGCCGCAGCGGCGGCAGGTGTAGGTGGAAAGACCGTCTTTCGTGGCGGTGGCCTTCTGAACTACGGTAATGCTTTCCTGGTTTGCCGTATGGCCTAAGGGATTTAGGACCTGGGTCTGGGTGTCGCCGCAGCGGGTGCAGACCTTGATCTCCTTACCGGCGGCGACGCAGGTCGGCTCCGTCCGGGAAACCTGATAGTCATGGCCGCCGGCGCATACGGCGGATTTGGACTTGAGGATCATCTCAATGCTGGAGAGATATTTTCCGCAGTAACCGGAGTTGTAGTAGTCCTGCATACTATAGATATCTCTCGGCATTTCAAACAGACAGGCGTCATAGCCCAGAGTATGGGCGTAGGAAATCAGATACCCGCTGGCATTTCTGGCGATGGTGTCAGTATTGCTGGGGAAGTATTTATGAAACGCTTTGTAGAGCACGCTGGAAGTGCTGTAGACAATGGTCTGTTGATACCAGCCGTGGGTGTCGATCAGCAGATTGGTGCCGGAGCCTTTCACCTTTTGCAGGAAGGTGGACAGGGCCTGAGCCTCCTTGGCGGCCATAGGGGTGGGACCGGTGTAATTGCGGCTGTTATACTGGGGAACAAAATTGGTGGGGAAGCACCGGTTTAGATCTACGCCGCCTACCACCAGGTTTCCGCTGGCGTCAAAGCGCCGGGTCGTGCAGCGGCCGGGACCGTCGTGGGAATAGCCGCTTTCCAGACCGTCGGGATTGATCCGGGGTAGAATGTACACCGACCAGCCCCGTTCCTGGGCTAGGCCGCTCTTTGCCAGGCTATCCATGAGCTGCTTGGCAGTATAAACCAGAGCTTCGCCATCTCTTGTAAAGTGATCCTCAAAGCCGTGGAGTGCAAAGCCCACCACCAGCACATTGGAACCGGTACCATATCGGTAGGCGCATAGCTCCCGGCCTTCGCCGGAATAGCCATAGATGATTTTTTGGCCATTGATGGTCTCTGCCTGGGTCGCTGGAATCCATGCCAGTACCAGACACAGCGCCAGCAGCGCGGACAAAACCCGCCGGGTCCACAACGTTTTCATGTTCATTCTTCCTTTCATTTTTTCTTTTTCAATAAGCCAGGTCTTCTCCACCTGGAACGCGATTCAGGGAGTCCAAATAGGGTTCTTCTGAAAAATCCTCCGCGGAGGGCCAGCCTGCGGCGTTCATGTCCAGTATGATCCAGGTTCCATCCACCCGGCGGCCTGCCAAAACGTTTTTCCAATAGCCCAGATATCCATAATAGTCTGGATATTGGGGGTCCCAGGGGGTGATGATATCACTGGTGGGCATAAAGTTGGACCAACCTACAGCACTGGTAGGCTTGAGCGCATAGGTGGTCTGGAAGGAGACGAACCGGTCCGTAGACCACAGGACCTGAACGCCCTCCGGCCGAAAAACATAGTCCTCCAGGGAAAACGGTTCCTCTTTCGAGGACTCGTTAAATAGTTTGTCAAAAATTTGTTGACTTAAAAGGAGGGCGGCCTCCTCCGGACCGGACGCCTGGGTTTCTTCTATAATTCCCATAGCGTCCGCCGCAGCAATGGCGGAGGAGAAACGGGAATCCAACGGCCAGCTGGAAAAAAAGGTGGGCATACAATCCTGCTGCTGGGTGACTTGCCATACGTCGGGCATATCCCACTGCGCCAGCTCCACCAGGAAGCTGCGATAGCTCAGATGCCCATCTGGATCCTCCGGATAGAATTCGCGCAGGCTCTGGGGTAACTGGGACACCGGGATGCTGTTGGAACCCAGTACCGCCTCTTGGGTGGCTTTGTCTATGGTGTCGGGCGAAAAGGCCAAATAGAACACCATGCCGAAAGAAAACCGTCCCTCTTCCTCCCATAGCAGACGCACATCCGCCGGTCGAAGCGAGACATGCGCGTCAGGAAACAGCTCCTGTACATTATACAACGCCTGCTGCGCCAATTCCTGGGCCGCTTGCTCGATATCAGGGGACTCGACGGCGGGTAGATGGCACAGCTTGGCGTTTAGCGCCGCATCAATCACAGAGGATGTCTGCCGCCTGCCCGCTTGGGACACCGGCTCCGGTTCTGAAACAGGTTCCGGCTCCGGCTGCGTGGCCGGTTGAGTTGCGGGTTCAGGCTGCAAATCCGGCAGGCCAGAGATCTGCTCCGGCGCTTTGGCGCCAACGAAGGTACAGCCCGCCGCCAGCGCGATCACCAGCAGCATGCAGATCCCAGCGGTTAGCAGCGTGCGGGGCCGCCGGGCGATTCGAGTGATCCGCTCTTTGATCTGCTCTTTGGACTCGCCCATGGAGGTGGCTGTCTGCATCAGCCGGGCAGGCATGGACGCCCGCTCCGCCGTCCGCACCAGCGTTCTGCCATAGGCCAGCCGCTCCTGGGGGGATAGTCGCCGTAGCGCCCCCTCGTCGCAGGCAAGCTCGCAGTCCTTGCGCGATAGCGCCGCCGCCACCCACACCAGCGGATTGAACCAGTGCAGGCACAGGCACAGACACCGAATATGGGCCCATAGGGGATCTCCATGCCGCAGGTGGGTCAGCTCGTGGGTTAGCACGTGCCGCCGCTGCTCCGGATCCGCTGCGCAGGCTGGGGTCAGGTAGATCGCCGGCCGGAACAGGCCCACCAGGCAGGGAGAAGGTGCCTGGGCCGATACCCAGACGGGAATGGGGCTTTCCGGCGCGGCGATAGG
>CAOJND010000063.1 GCA_948439445.1 uncultured Eubacteriales bacterium
GGTCGAGAGGTGAAATAGGCATAGGCATGCCGAGACGCCCGGCCCACCCGCCCCCGAAGCTGGTGGAGTTGGCTCAGGCCCAACCGGTCGGCATTTTCAATGATTAACGTGTTGACATTGGAAATGTCCAGCCCTGTTTCAATGATTGTGGTACAAACCAGCACTTGTAGATCTCCGTTTGCCATGGCCTGCATCACATCGCTCAGGGCATCCTCTCCCATTTGCCCGTGGGCTACCGCTACAGAAAGGCCAGGAATTCGCCGCTTCAGGGCAGAAGCGCACTGGTCGATGGTTTCCACCTTGTTGTATAGGTAATATACCTGCCCGCCCCGGGCCACTTCCCGCCGGATGGCGTCGTCTAAAATTCCGGTGTTGTGTTCCAGTACAAAAGTCTGCACCGGATAGCGGTCCGCTGGTGGTTCCTCAATGGTGGACATATCCCGAATACCGGACAAGGCCATGTTCAAGGTTCGGGGGATGGGGGTGGCCGATAGGGTCAGCACATCCACACCCTTTGAAATGGCTTTCAATCGCTCCTTGTGGGAAACACCGAAGCGCTGCTCCTCGTCCACAATCAAAAGCCCTAGATCCTTAAATACCACATTTTTTTGCAGGAGTTTATGGGTGCCGATGATCAGGTCCACGGAGCCAGCCGAAAGATTTTGCAAAGTTCGGCGCTGCTCTGCGGCGGAACGGAACCGGCTCAACACATCAATGTTTACTGGGAAGCCACGGAAGCGGGATACCGCCGTTTGATAGTGCTGCTGGGCCAAGACAGTGGTTGGCACCAAAATTGCCGCCTGCTTGCCGTCCATAATTGCCTTCATCACTGCTCGCAAAGCTACTTCTGTTTTGCCAAAGCCCACGTCGCCGCAGAGCAGGCGATCCATGGGGATGGGAGATTCCATATCCCGTTTAATATCGCTGATGCAGCGCAGTTGATCATCCGTCTCCGGATAGGGAAAGTTATCTTCAAATTCCCGCTGCCAGGGAGAATCGGCGGAAAAGGCGTAGCCCTGCTGGCGCTTTCGCGCGGCATAGAGCTGAATCAGATCTTTGGCCAAATCCTTTGCCGCTTTTCGGGCTCTGACCTTGGTTTTTTGCCAGGTATCAGAACCCATTTTATTCAGCCGCACAGTGGCATTTTCCCCACTGCCAATATATTTACTGACCAGATCCAGTTGCGTAGCGGGAACAAATAAAAGATCACTGCCCTGATAGGCAATTTTAATATAATCCTTTACTGCTCCGTCAACTTTAATCTGCTCCATGGCTACAAACCGCCCAATTCCGTGGTTTTCATGCACCACCAGATCCCCGGGGGACAGATCGGTGAAGGAGTTGAGCTTTTGCCGGTTGGTAGCTGCCTTTTTGGAAGGTCGCTTCTTCGGCGCTGCCTTGGCCAGTAGTTGGCCCTCCGTAAGTACCGCCAGGGCGCTATTGGGGTACTCCATACCATAGGGGAGGGTTCCCTCTGTTAGCAAAATCTGCCCCGGCTTTGGCAACATATCCAAAGAGAGGCATAACATGGCGGGCAGCCCCTTTTTCTGGAGTAGCTGCTGCAACAGCTCTGCCCGATGTCGGGTACCACAGAGGACCAAACTGGCGAATTGGAGGCGCTGGTAGTGCTGCAAATCAGCGGCTGCGGTTTCCAGACTGCCGTTGTATCCAGGTAGTTGCTTGGCTACCATGGGCAGCAGCTGAGAAGGCCGGTTTTCATCTGGATAGGAGGAACCTGCAAAGGCGTCCAAATAGAGAATGGTTCGGCCAGTAAGCGCTTTACAAAAGTCCTCCCACTGCCACACATAGTCGCAAAGCTCTCCAGCCAGAATTCCGCTTTGCAGCATGCTGTCCAGCATCAGCCCCATCTCGTCCATTCGATCCCGCGCGGCGCGGTACAGATTACTGTGGTCGCACAGCACGAGAACCGCATTCGTGGAAACGTAGTCCATAGCGCAGGTGTTTTCTGGATAGATCAGGGAGAGATAACGATCGGATGCTGAGATGGAGACGCCCTGGGCGTACCGCTCCAGATCCTTGGACAGGGTATCGACCAGTGCTTCATTCGGTGTCTTTCGCCGGCGCTGCCGGGCAATTAAACTTTGCAAATCCTGGCACAGACCAGTGATTCCACCGGGGTGTAGCTCGGGCAGCGTTTCGCTTACAGGTAGGACCGTTGCACGATCCACATTTTCTGTGCGCCGCTGGGTGCCAGGGTCGAAATATCCCATGGTATCCAGCGTATCCCCCCAGAACTCTGCGCGGATAGGCTGATCCTCTCCAGGGGAGAAAAGATCCAGGATACCGCCTCGCACGGCGAATTGCCCAGGCCCCTCTACCATGGAACAGCGGCTGTAGCCTGCGGCGTTCAGCTGCTTCAACAGCGAATCCATTGGGAAATCTTCCCCAAGCTTTAGCTGAAACACCGCTCGATCCAGAGTGGTTTTCGGAATGGTACGCTGGCTCAAGGATTCCCAGGTCATGATTTGCAGGGACGTTCTGCACGCAGCAAGATCGTAAAGCTGCCGCAGCCGTTTCTGCTCCCAGCTCCGGGAGGTAGCGGCTGTGTCGTACATGGTCAGCTCCCGATTGGGCAAAATGGGAACCGTTATACCCAAAAAAGCCTGAAGCTCCTCTTGCAGTCGCCGTGCGGCCATATCATCCTGACAGATCAGCACCAGTGGCCGCTGGCAATGCTTGGACAGACCGGCAATCAGGTGAGAGCGGTTGACCTGCCCGATTCCTGTGACGGCGACGGAGCTTCCCTGGGAGAGCGTTTCCAACAGGGCGCAGTATTCCGGGATGGTTTTCAACATGGAAAGCAATAATTCCATTGGACTACCTCGTAAAAAGAAAATTGTTTATTTCTCTCCATAAGCCAATGCGGAAAGGGGAGAATAGCTCCCCTTTCCGTGGAAAAGTGACAAAAAATATAAATATGGCTATCTCCGTCCGTTATACCGGCTGGCGGCGTCCTGGACAGAGTGCTCGATGATGCACAGCGCGGCATCTCCCGCGTCTTCCAGAACAGGTGTAAGCACCTTTTTCTCTGCGGCGGAAAAGGTGGACAAAACCCAATCCGCCAGATCAGAATCCGGATCCGGTTTGGCGCCCACGCCAATTTTTACCCGGGGAAATTCCTGACTACCCAACTGGGAAATAATGGATTTGATGCCATTGTGGCCACCGGCAGAGCCTTCCCCGCGCACCCGAAGCCGCCCCACTTCCAAAGAAATGTCGTCAAACAAAACGATAATCCGCTGAGGGGGAATCTGGAAATAGGCGGACAGTTGCAAAACCGATGCACCGGATAGATTCATATAGGTCATGGGCTTGAGCAGTAGTAGCTTCCGACCTTGAAAAACGGTTTGCCCGTAAAGCCCCTGAAATTTTGCCCGGTCGATTCGACAACCCAACCGCTGGGCTAGACCATCTATGGCGAGAAAGCCGCAGTTGTGCCGGGTATGTTCGTATTCTTTGCCGGGGTTTCCAAGCCCGACAATTAACCACGCATCTGCTATCTTAGACCGAAACACGACTTAAAACAGATCCGCGATGGAGGTCCCGCCGTGGATATGGGCGATGGCACGGGCAAAAATCGGAGCCACATCTAGCTGCTTCATCTTGCTGCAAGGTAAATCAGCGGGAAGGGGAATGGTATTGAGTACGACCATCTCCTGGATATAGCTGCTTTGAATCCGTTGGAACGCGGGACCGGACAGAACGCCATGGGTTGCGCAGGCATAGACCTCTTTTGCGCCGCCCACCTCTACAATGGCTTGTGCCGCATTGCACAGAGAGCCGGCGGTGTCCACCAGATCATCATACAAAATACAGGTCTTATCCCGGACATCGCCAATTACATTCATGACTTCGCATACATTGGCTTTCTGTCGACGTTTATCCACAATCGCCAGACCCATGTGCACCTTGGCGGCAAAGGCCCTGGCCCGGGACACCGAACCTACATCCGGGGAGACCACCACGAAATTATCATGATTGTATTGATCCTCCGGGAATTTGCTCAAGTAATATTTTACAAAGGTGGGGTTGCCCAGCAGATGATCCACGGAGATGTCAAAAAAGCCCTGAATCTGTGCGGCGTGAAGATCCATGGTCAGTACGCGGTCCGCGCCGGCAGCAGTGATCATATTGGCCACCAGCTTGGCGGAGATGGGATCCCGGCTTCTGGCCTTCCGGTCCTGCCGAGCGTAGCCAAAATAGGGAATTACCGCAGTAATCCGATAAGCTGATGCCCGGCGGCATGCGTCTATCATAATCAGTAATTCCATCAAATTGTTGTTGACTGGGTTGCAGGTGGATTGGATCAGGAACACATCGCAGCCCCGAACCGTCTCCGTCAGGGTGATGCTGACTTCGCCATCAGCAAAGGTTCTGACTTCACTACCGCCCAGGGCGATACCCAGCTCTTTGCAGACGATCTTCGCAAATTCGGGGTTAGAGTTGCCGCAGAATACCTTGATATTCTCACCGTACGCAATCATCAATACTACCTCGCTTCATCTGTTCTGTTAAATCTATTTTAGCGGCCCCAAAGGGGCAAACTCCTGGAACATTATAGCATTTTCTAAGGAGAAAATGCAACTACTACATGATAGTTCCAATGCCAAATTTGTAAACTTTTTTCTCAACAGCCTGCTGCATTTCGACGAAAGTTTTTCGAAACGTTTCAAATTGCCAGGGCTTGTTCGGCAAAGAATGTCACAGAAGCAAACAAATGGACTAATTTTCTTGAAAATGCTCTTGCCCTCTTTGGGAAACCATGATATAATAGAAAACAATTTCTAGGAAGCGAGAAATCACCATGAATGATACAATTCGGGTCCGCGGGGGCCGAGAAAACAACTTAAAAAATGTGAATTTAACCATTCCACGGGATAAGCTGGTGGTTTTTACTGGACTGTCTGGGTCCGGTAAATCCAGTTTGGCGTTTGACACCATCTATGCCGAGGGTCAACGGCGGTATGTGGAAAGCCTGAGTGCCTACGCCCGCCAGTTTTTGGGGCAGATGGACAAACCCGATGTGGACGCCATTGAAGGCCTGTCTCCGGCGATCTCCATCGACCAGAAGACGACCTCCAAAAATCCCCGTTCCACAGTGGGGACGGTTACAGAGATTTACGATTACCTTCGGCTGCTGTGGGCTAGGGTGGGGATTCCCCACTGCCCCAAGTGTGGCAAAGAGATTCGCCGCCAGACCATCGACCAGATTGTGGATCGGGTGGAGGCGCTGGGGCAGGGGACACGGTTTTTGGTGCTGTCCCCGGTGATCCGAGGGAAAAAAGGAGAACACGCCAAAGTGTTTGAGGATGCCCGGAAGTCGGGATTTTCTCGGGTTTTGCTGGATGGTATTCAGTATGATCTGAATCAGGAGAGCATTCCCTGTGAAAAGAACAAGCGGCATACCATTGAGCTGGTGGTGGACCGGCTGGTGATTCGGGAGGGCCAGCGCCGCCGGCTGACAGATTCTATCGAGACGGCCTGTGTCCATTCCGGCGGTCTTGTGAATATCGAATTGCCGGATGAGAAGCAAAAGCTGACCTTTTCGCAGAATTATGCTTGTGAGGATTGCGGCGTCAGCTTGTCAGAATTGGAGCCGCGGATGTTCTCCTTTAACAATCCGGCAGGGGCCTGTCCCACCTGCACCGGCTTGGGCTTTCAGCTGGTGGCGGATGCGGATTTGGTGATTCCGGATAAGAGCAAAACCATCTTGGGCGGAGCGATTCAAGCTTCCGGCTGGAACAGTGTCCGCACCGACTCTATCTTCCGGATGTATTTTGACGCGCTGGCAAAAAAATATCACTTTTCACTGGATGTACCAGTGGAACAGTTGCCAAAAGAGGCCATGGACGTGATCCTACGCGGGACCCGGGGAGAAAAACTGCATATGACCTACAATCGGGGCAACGGCATGGGCACCTTAGAGCAGCCGTTTGAGGGCATTTTAAACAACATCAGCCGCCGGTACCGAGAGACACAGTCCGATGCCGCTCGGAAGGAACTAGAGGAGTGTATGGCGACAGCGCCATGTCCAGACTGTCATGGAAACCGGCTGTCCGATATTGCCCGCGCGGTCACGGTAGGCGGCGTCAGCATCATGGAATTCTGCCAGATGAGCATCCGGGAGGAGCTGGCGTTCATGGAAGCGCTCCATCTGGAGGGGGGCATGGCGGTGATTGCGGAGCAGATTCTGCGGGAGATCCGCTCCCGGCTCCGCTTTTTGCAGGATGTGGGCCTGCAATATCTGACGCTTTCCAGAGCGTCCGCCACCCTGTCTGGCGGTGAAAGTCAACGGATTCGCCTAGCAACCCAGATCGGTTCCTCTTTGATGGGCGTACTGTATATTCTGGATGAGCCTTCGATCGGCTTGCACCAACGGGACAACGATAAGCTGCTGGATACGCTACGGCACCTGCGGGATCTGGGCAACACCTTAATTGTGGTAGAGCACGATGAGGACACCATGCGGGCGGCGGATTTTCTTGTGGATGTTGGCCCAGGGGCCGGAGAACATGGAGGAGAGATTGTAGAGGCGGGCACGTTGCAGGATGTGATCCAAAATCCCCGCTCCATTACGGGACAGTATCTATCCGGCGCCAAGCGGATCCCGGTACCCGCCAGCCGCCGTCCAGGGACAGGGAAGTTTCTGGAGGTGCTGGGCGCCAGGGAAAACAATCTAAAAGATATTGACGTGGCCATACCGCTGGGCACTTTTACCGCCGTCACGGGAGTATCCGGTTCCGGGAAATCCAGTTTGGTCAACGAGATTTTAAAAAAGACCTTGGCAGGAAAACTGAACCATGCCCGTACCCGCCCCGGCGCCTGCCGGGAGATCCGGGGTATCCAGGAACTGGACAAGGTGATTGACATCGACCAGAGTCCCATCGGCCGGACGCCTCGGTCCAATCCTGCCACCTATACGGGAATCTTTGGGGATATTCGGGAGCTCTTTGCCGCCACCAATGACGCCAAGGTGCGGGGCTATGGTCCTGGCCATTTTTCCTTTAATGTGAAGGGAGGCCGCTGTGAGGCCTGTTCTGGTGACGGACTACGAAAAATTGAGATGCATTTTTTGGCGGACGTCTATGTGCCCTGTGAGGTGTGCCATGGACGCCGGTATAACCGGGAGACGCTGGAGGTGCAGTATAAGGGGAAGAATATCTCCCAGGTTCTGGATATGACCGCGGAGGAGGCTTTGGTATTTTTTGAGAATCTACCCAAACTCCGCCGGAAGATACAGACCCTCGTGGAGGTCGGGCTGGGCTATGTGAAGCTGGGCCAATCCAGCACCACCCTGTCTGGCGGCGAGGCGCAGCGGGTGAAGCTGGCCACAGAGCTGGCACGGGTGTCCACCGGACGAACCATTTATATTTTAGACGAGCCGACCACTGGCCTTCATGCGGCGGACGTTCACCGGTTGATCGAGGTTTTAAACCGGCTGGTGGAGGCGGGAAATACCGTCTTGGTGATTGAACACAATCTGGATGTGATTAAAAGCGCCGATTATCTCATTGATTTAGGTCCCGAGGGCGGCGATGATGGCGGTTATGTGGTGGCCACTGGTACGCCGGAGCAGCTTGCACAGACGCCGGGCAGCTATACCGGTTCTTATCTAAAACGCTATTTAGAGTAATCTGGTAAATGCTTATTACAGACAAAAGGACGGCCCACCGGCCGCCCAGCTTGTCAAAAATGCCTCGCAGAGTTTGCCGCCCGCAGGCGGCGAAGAAAGTTAAATTATTTTCTGCCGCGACATGTGCGTGGCAGAAAATACCTCTCAGGCTGCATGTGTGCGAGTTGTGCGCTTACAACGCACAACGAGTGCGCGACGCAGACTGCAACTCTATTTTGCCGGAAAAACTCTTGGGAGTTTTCCGGCAGTCTGAGACGGCCCACCGGCCGTCCAGCTGTCTATTCAACTTTTGGGGCATAGCACTGATGGGGCAAGGAGTCCACCAGCTCCAGCATTGCATGATCCATATCCCCAGCGTAATCCGGCAATAGGATGGGAGAATGCACTTCTGTGCTCGTTGTCTGCCGGATCTGTAAAAACATGGTCTGCCGCATGTTGCCGTCAGGATCTTGTTCCATCAAGGCAGCGCCTCCATGGGCACGGGCTGCCGCTTGGATGATGATCATACCCAGACCTACCCCATTTCTAGGATCCTCCAGACCGGGCTCCCGCAGAAAACATCCAAAATAGTCCCCATAAAAATTTCGGGGGTATTTGTTTTGATTCTGCACAGTGAGATAGAGCCGGCTGCCGGTATGCCGGAGTGTCACCTGAATGCTATCTTGTGGGTCGGAAAACTTCAAAGCATTGGCAATCATGTTATAGATCGCCCGTTGTAGAATTCCCCGGTCGACCAGGCAGAATAAGGGCTTTGACAGATTGGTAAGTTGCAGATGATACTGAGCGCTTTGGAGCAGGCTACAGACCTGCTCAAAAATATCCGCGACCAGAGATGTCACATTGGTCTGTTCCAAATTTGGCGCAAAACCGTTGGAATATTCTTTTGCATCGGCCATATTTGCAATGATTCGATGGAGCTGATAAAATCCCTGATTTAACCTGCCTATGGATTCGGCCAGCTCTTCATTTTCCAACTGCGATACCAAAGGAAGTATTTTTTCCAGGGCCAGAGACAATTTGGACATGGGGCCACGCAAATTCATGGCGGCCAGGGCGTAGGCATTCAATGCAGCTTCTATCTGTGTGTCGCTTTCGCCGTGTAGAATAAACAGGTCGCAATCTCCGCTTTTGATCACGGATGCGCGATAACTGGCACCGAAGATTGTGACAGTCAAACACAGACAGCCTTGTGTAAAGGTGTTGTATTCATCCTCTCCAGATTCCAGAAGCATATCAAGATCAGCGCCGGGGCGGATGAGATGTTTTTGGGCTGCTTCATTTACCT
>CAOJND010000064.1 GCA_948439445.1 uncultured Eubacteriales bacterium
ATTGGCTTTTCTGAAAAAGCAGCAGCTGGTGCAACCGGCTGTTGCTTTTTTACGCCTTTGGGGGAAACTTGCGCCAGAAAGCTGTCCCCGATGCGACTAACTTTTTTTTTGCACTGGGGTATACTGAATGCATTCCAGTGAACGGGAAATGGAGATGAGTGCTTGGAGGTATACCTGGATTTGGTGATTGTTCTCAACTTTTTGGTGGATTTTCTGCTGTTGTTGGGCGTAAACCGGTTGGCAGGAGCAGCACCGGCGCCAGGGCGTTGTGCACTGGCTGCCGCCCTGGGCGCTCTATATGCGTTGGGGTGTCTTCTGCCGGGCTTTTCCTTTCTTGGGAATCTACTCTGGCGCTGTGTTAGCCTGGGCTTAATGTCCGGAATCGCCTTTGGCTGGAGGTGGAACGCGCTAGGGAAATGCTGCCTGTTTGTGGTGCTGAGCATGGCCCTGGGTGGGATTGCCATAGGACTTGGGAAAAGCAGCTTTGGCGGCTTGCTGCTATGCGCTGGGGGACTGCTTTTGCTCTGTGTGGTCGGGTTTCGGACTGACGGACAGACGCAGCTATTGCCGGTGGAAGTTCGGCTAGGAGAGAACGCAATTCGAATCACAGCATTGCGGGACACCGGTAACACGTTAAAAGATCCCATCACAGGGGAGGCAGTACTCATCCTCGGAGCCAAGCAGGCTGAGGATTTGACAGGGTTATCAGCCACCCAGCTTCGGGATCCAGTGCAAACAGTGCTAGAAAAATCGGTACCCGGGCTTCGGCTGATTCCATACCGTACAGTAAATCAGCCTGGGGGCATGCTTTTGGCAATTCGATGTGATCAGGTTAAAATTGGAGGGGACCGGGGTGGTAAGCTGGTGGCGTTGGCGCCAGAGGATTTCCCGGCGCAAGGTGGGTATCAAGCATTGACAGGAGGTAGTTATGGAACGGTGGATTCGATTTCTCATGGGACTGCTGCGGCAGGGAACCGTCTATTACATCGGTGGAAGCGATGTCCTACCGCCACCCCTAAAGGGTGAGGAGGAACAGCAAACACTTGCGGCCATGGAGCAAGGAGACGCGCAGGCCAAGCAGCGGTTGATCGAGCGCAATCTCCGTCTGGTGGTGTACATTGCCAGAAGGTTTGAAAATACCGGAATCAATCTGGAGGATCTAATCTCCATTGGAACCATTGGTCTCATCAAGGCTGTCGGTACTTACCGCCGGGAGAAAAATATAAAGCTGGCCACTTATGCCTCTCGCTGCATTGAAAATGAGATTCTGATGCACATACGAAAAATTGCGGGGCAAAAAACGGAGGTTTCCTTGGACGAGCCAATTAACATGGATTATGATGGTAATGAGCTACTCCTTTCTGACATTCTAGGAACCGATGAAGATCTGATTCTCCGGCCATTGGAGGATGATGTAGATCTATGCATTTTGCGAGACGCGCTAAGTAAGCTTCCTCCACGGGAACGGGAGATTATGGTCTTACGCTATGGGTTAGAGGGACAAAAAGAACTAACACAAAAAGAGGTGGCGAAACGTATGGGCATATCTCAATCCTACATTTCCAGACTGGAAAAGCGCATTATGCTCCGTCTACGCAAAGAATTGGTGAAGCAAACTTCCTGTGTATAGACATTTAAACGGTATAAAATTTCTTTTCCATCAAGTAAAAAAGCGGATAACTGGCGACAAAATACACCAGTTGTCCGCTTTTGTTATGCAAAATAGGGCGTCCTGTCCCAACAGAGCAGAAGAAATACTTTAAAAGCAGGGGAGTAGGATGGACCTGAGGAGACAAACGAAACAAAACCATTATTTTGTGGGCCGATAGGCCCGTATGCGTTGGTTGCTCATGAGGGCCGTAGGCCCTTATGTTTAAAGCTACCCAACGCAACAAAATAAAAATTTTGTTGCGTTGGAGAGGAAAATATGTTATACTTATAGATACCAAGCGTTCTGTACTTATCTGTACTCATACGAACTGTCAGACTCACCATTTTGACGGCCCAACCAGCCAAGGAGGTCTTTATGCAGTACAATCAAGATTGCCCCCCCATTCTTCGCGCCTTTCTTTCCTACCATGAAACCATCAAGGGACAGTCTCCCCGGACTGTGGCGGAATATTATCTGGATTTACGAATGTTTTTCCGGTTTATCAAACTTATGCGCGCCGGCGCGCCAATTTCAACCGATTTTGAAACCATCTCCATCCGAGATGTGGATTTGGCGTTTATTCGTGAGATTTCGACAACCGATATCTTCGAGTTTTTGTCATACCTGGCAAGTGACCGGATTGTAAAACCCGATCAATCTGCGCCGTCCTATGGAATCGCCCCCTCTGCCAGGGCCAGAAAGCTTTCTGCAATTAAGTCTTTTTATAAGTACTTGACTGTACGCACCAAGCAGCTGGAAAACAATCCAGTTGCGGATCTGGAATATCCGAAACTTCGAAAAAGTCTTCCTAAATATCTCACCATAGAGCAATCCGCCAGGCTGCTCCAGGCGGTTTCCGGCCCAAATGAAAAACGGGACTATGCAATTTTAATGCTATTTTTGAACTGCGGCATCCGGCGTAGCGAGCTGTGCGGCTTAAATTTGATGGATGTATATGAGGATCGGATCCGTGTGGTGGGAAAAGGAAACAAAGAGCGATTTGTCTATTTTGGAGCCAGTTGCCGGCGCGCGATTGACGCCTACCTTCCCCAACGCAACAAAAAAGTGTTGACGGATAACCGCGCACTTTTTGCTTCCCGGGATGGCAACCGAATCAGCCCTTCTGCAGTTCACCGTCTGGTAAAAAAAGCGCTTCTAGCCGCCGGGTTGGACGCCGATCAATTTTCCGCCCATAAACTGCGCCACACCGCCGCCACTATGATGCTCTCTGGTGGTGTGGACGTAAAAACTGTACAGGAGGTTCTAGGGCACGAAAACTTAAACACCACACAGATCTATACCCATATTGAAAATACAGAACTTAAAATTGCGGCGCAGGCAAATCCTCTGTCCCAATTGGAGTTTCCCAAGGGAGAATGACCGCCTCTCCCCTACTGAGATGTTATGTATAAAAGGTAGTTACATCAGTCCACGACAGTGTTTTTGAATGAGGGTTGCAAGTATCTCGCAATGGTGGTATACTTTGCTTATATCAATTTAGCAAATTTTGTTTTGAATAGAGGTGGGTATAAGTGGATGAAGATAAACAAGCCACCGTCAAGAAAACGGTAAAGTCCGGTATTACCTTTGGCAGCGCGTTGGCGATGGTGATCAGCTATACTACTTGGCATTCCGTTGGATGGGCTATTGTTCATGGGCTGTTGAGTTGGGTATATGTAATTTACTTCGTTTTAAAATACTGATTTTAGTTTGTCGGGGGATTTCACCAAAAGATGAAATCTCCCGACAAATGCACTCCTGTCTTACAATGCGGTTTCAATGGCTTCCCGGATATTGCGCACCCGCAGCACAGTAAGTCCTGCGGGAATCTCCAATTTTTCTGTGCCGCTTCGGGGGATGATGCATTTGCGAAAGCCCAACCGGGCTACCTCGCTGAGTCGCTGGGGTAGATGGGACACGGAGCGGATCTCCCCTGTCAGGCCCACCTCTCCAATGGCGGTCAAATCGTCTGCAATGGGCTTGTCCCGATAGGAGGACGCCACCGCCAAAATCAACGGTAGGTCCACGCCAGGTTCGTCCAGCCGTAGGCCACCGATGACATTGACATAGACGTCACAGCTGCTCAGAGCCAGATTCCCCCGCTTCTCCCCAATGGCCATCAGC
Organism: uncultured Eubacteriales bacterium; assembly: GCA_948439445.1. Classification (GTDB taxonomy): domain Bacteria; phylum Bacillota; class Clostridia; order Oscillospirales; family Oscillospiraceae; genus Faecousia. Next base: position 3,776 of record CAOJND010000064.1, read on the forward strand.
AAAACGGCTCGGTTAAAATCAAAACCCACTGCGGTACGCCGGGGCATATTGAATGTGGTGCGCGTCACAAGAGACTGCACCTCTGCCAGAACCGGCCTGCTTCCCTCCATTACGCAGGCCACACAGGTGCCGGACGCCCCTTCCGGCCTTCCGGCCAACAGCATTTGGGATGGGTTTGGCACCTCCACTAGACCCCGGTCCTCCATTTCAAAGACGCCGATCTCGTTGGTTGGACCAAACCGGTTCTTCGCTGCGCGAAGCAGCCGGTATGTGGAATTGGGATCTCCCTCAAAATATAGCACGCAGTCCACCATATGCTCCAGCACTTTTGGCCCGGCAATGTTTCCTTCTTTATTAATGTGTCCCACAACAAAAACGGTAATACCGTCCGCTTTGGAGAGCTGGAGCAACGTCATCGTGCAGTCTTTCACCTGGGAGACGCTGCCTGGGGCAGATTCATTGTCCTCCTGGTAAAGTGTCTGAATGGAGTCTGCAATGAGAACATCTGGAGAGATCTGCGAAACAGCCTCTACCAAATCGGAAATGCGGGTATCAGAGAGCACAAACAGATTGTCGGAACATACACCTAACCGCTGGGCGCGGAGTTTTAGCTGCCGTTCACTTTCCTCACCGGAAACATACAGCACACGTCTTTGTGCGCATAGACATTGACAAATTTGCAGCAGCAGCGTAGATTTTCCAATACCGGGAGCGCCGCCCACAAGCACCAGGGAACCCTCCACCGCGCCGCCGCCCAAGACCCGATCTAGCTCTCCCATGCCGGTGGTAAAGCGGATCTCCTCGTCGCTTTTCATCTCGTGAAGCTGGCGGGGACCGCGGCTGCTTACACAACCGGACGCGCTTTTGCTTCTGCCAGGGATGGCTGGACGTTCCACATGTTCCTCAATGGAATTCCACGCGCCACAGGCTGGGCAGCGTCCCTGCCATTTTGGCGTTTCATTTCCACAGGCGGTGCAGTAAAAAACAGTTTTTGTCTTTGCCATAGGATAGACTCCTTATTGGCTCGTCTCGAGCTGTAAATTTTATTTTATTATACCAAAATTATAACAGCGGGTCAAGAAATCTCTCGCAAGGATGCACTCAACTCTGTCCAAATATTTATCAGATTAGATTTTACGGCGCTCAGACTAAATTAAGCTGTTCTGCTGTAGGAATTGCGCCAGCGTAGCAGATATAACACAGCTTAGCATCTTTTGATAGCGCTCACTACGCAGTTTAACCTCTTCCTCAGGATTGGATAAAAACCCACACTCGATTAAAATTCCCGGGCAATCAATGTGCTGCATCAGGTAGATCCCCTCTGCTTTTTTGCATTGCCGCCGGCTGCCTGGGTTCAGTTTTTCCACAAGAGCTGTCTGCATGGCCTGCGCCAGCGATTTACTGGAGGTCTCACCAGCATAGAATACCTGCGCGCCATTGTATTGACTGTCAGAAAATTGATTTTGATGAATGCTAACCAGCATAGCGTCTTTGGTTTCCTGAATTCGGCGGACCCGTTCTTTTAAATCAGAAACCTTTCGTTGGGAAATTGTATCCCCTTGGGTATATACGGAAGTATCTGTATCACGGATCATGGTTGTATTGTAGCCCAAAAGATGTAATAAATCGTGGATTCTTAGAGAGATTTCCAGATTGATCTGGCTTTCAGCCACACCAGTACAAGATATGGCGCCCCCATCTTCTCCTCCATGGCCAGGATCCAAAACAATGGTCACCTGACTTTTTAGTAGCTCCTGTTGGGCAGCTGCTGTAATTGCATGGCTGAAGCCCAGAGAGGATCCCACCATTAGCGCACCTACCAGTAGGTAGTACCAGCAGTATTTACTCAAAAATTGACGGACATTCATGGACACCACCTCAAGAAAGAACTATGCAAGGATCGCTTGAAAATGAACCATGCGGCCAAAATAGGCATAGAATGCCTTGGAACGACAGTTCCCATGAAAAGATTGGAGGAATGTCTTTTGAAACCGCAAAAACGCGACCGGAGCTGTGGAGAGGGTATTTTGCCCGCCATTGCACCTCTGGCCAATCCCTATGTTCCATTCCAAAGAGAAAATCCTCCCCGGTATGAGGCTCGAAAGGGTCTGGTGCGGGGTACTCTGTTCCCAGGATTGGATCTACCCTTTATGGGTATGGTGAACAAGCGCGAGCAGCCTGTGACGCCCAAAACGGAGTTGCAGACCCTGGCATTTGCGATCCAGGAGCTTGCATTGTATTTGGACACCCACAGAGACGACACAGAAGCTCTGGAACTGTATCGGAGCTATCAGCAGCTATATCATGAAGGCAGTATGGTCTATGCCAAAGAGTGCGGTCCTTTAAACCATTTATTCCCAGGAGAGGGCGACTATGCATGGCTGAATGATCCCTGGCCCTGGGAATTTGCGGCAAATAAGGAGGCGTAACCATGTTTGTATATGAAAAACGACTGCAATATCCGGTAAGAATTGCCAATCCCAATCCAAAACTGGCTGCCATTATCATCAGCCAATACGGCGGACCAGACGGGGAACTTGGCGCCTCCCTGCGGTATCTATCTCAGCGCTATTCCATGCCCTTTGACGAGCTGCGAGGTCTGCTCACTGATATCGGTACAGAGGAGCTTGGGCATTTGGAAATGGTTGGCGCGATTGTTCACCAGTTGACGCGAAATTTAAAAGAAGGGCAAATTCGAGATTCCGCCTTTGCACCATACTTTGTGGATCATACAGTTGGGGTATTTCCTGCCGCCGCCGCTGGCTATCCCTACACTGCGGCATCCATGCAAGTTAAGGGTGATCCTATTGCGGACTTGACAGAGGATTTGGCTGCGGATGGGGCGATAATGTAAGGGCAACGAGGCCGGAAAGCCTTGAAAACACTGGATTGTTGGTAGGACAAGCCTTTTCCGGCGGCGATGGTGTAAGGACAACCTGTTAAAATTTTTGACGGGACAAGCTGTTTCCAATCCGATTATTGTGGAAGCTTGGGCCACTGAGAAATTAAAGGCCCACAGTCAATTATTTTTCTTCCCCCATTGACAATGTTGAAAATTCGTGCTATTATTCCTAATAGAGTTAGTAATCAAGGGAGGTGATAACGCTCTATGGACTACACCCAACTGGCGATACAGCTCATTGATATGCGCGCCTCCGCACCGCAGATCAAGATGGAGCGGACCATGGCCCAGATTGCAAGGGGCGAGGTTCTGGCATTAAATTATCTTGCGGCGAATGGAAACCGGGCGTACCCCAAAGACATGAGCCGGGCACTGGTGCTGACCACGGCGAGGGTCGCAGCTATGCTGAAATCCCTGGAGGGCCAAGGCATGGTAACACGGGCCCCCGACCCTGCGGACAGCCGGCAGGTCATTGTCAGCTTGACAGAAAAGGGCGTCACCCTGGTGCAGGAGCGCAGGACCGGAATGATTCACGCGGTGTCAAAAATGCTGGAGGCGCTAGGCGAGGAGGACGCGAAAGCCTATGTCCGTATCCAGGCGAAGCTGATTGAACTGGGTGATATCTGGCGGTGATGTCCCGAAAAGACAACCGAATAACCAAGGCGCTATAGATTTCTATAGAGATAAGTCCTATGCGGGTTCGCTCGTGTAGGACTTCATTTTTTAGTAGGAGGCAGTAACATGAACCCAATCATACAAGTGGAGCATTTCTCGAAAAAGTACGGGGATTTTACGGCGGTGGACGACATCTCCTTCACCGTGGACGAAGGCAGTATTTTCGCCTTCCTCGGTCCCAACGGCGCGGGAAAAAGCACGACCATCAATACCCTGTGTACCATCCTGGACAAAACGGAAGGAACGCTGGCCATCAACGGCCATGATGTTTCCAGGGAGCGCAGTCTGGTGCGGAAGGACATTGGAATCGTCTTTCAGGATTCCACCCTGGACGCCCAGATGACCGTGGAAGAAAACCTGAAATATCATTGTGCTTTCTACAAGGTACCGAAGAACGAGGTACGGGAGCGTATCGGCTTTGCCCTTGACCTGGTGGAGCTTACAGAATGGCGGCGGGCGGCGGTAGGCAGTCTGTCCGGCGGCATGAAACGGCGGGCGGAGATTGCCAGAGGGCTGGTCCATGACCCCAAAGTTTTGTTCCTGGACGAACCTACCACCGGCCTGGACCCGCAGACTAGGGCCAATGTGTGGGAATATATCCAGCGGCTCCAGAAGCAGAAGAATATGACCATTTTCCTGACTACCCACTATATGGATGAGGCGGAAGTCTGTTCCAAGGTCGTCATTATGGACCACGGTAAAATTGTCGCCCACGACACGCCGGAGAATTTGAAGCATCAATATACCGGTACGGAGGTGGACGTGGTCTGCATCCAGACTGAACCGTTGGAATCTGCGTTGCAGGATCAGGATGTTCCCTATCGGAAAGTCGAAAACAAGCTGATGTTCCACACGAAAAAAGCGTCTGCCGCGTTGGATATCTTATCGGCGCACAGGGGCGATATCACCGACTTTGAAGTGAAAAACGGAACTCTCAACGAGGTGTTCCTAGCAATAACCGGAAAGGAGATTAGACAATGAACCCAATTACAGCGATTGTGCAGAGAAATTTACTAAACTATGTCCGCAGCAAGGGGCGGGTATTCGGCGCCCTGTTTATGTCCATGTTCATGCTGGTGATGTTTTCCTTTTTGATGAAATCCTCCATGAGCGGACTTGACGCCCCCATGCCTTACCTGATTTCCGGCGTGATTATCATGAGCGTGTTCCAGGTCAGCGTCAACAACTCCTCTGATATTCTGACCGACATTTCCAGCGGCTACATGAAGGAGGTCCTGGTAGCGCCTATTCCACGGACGCAGATTTCCATGGGGCATATTCTGTCCGGCGCGGTCATTGCCACGCTGCAAGGAATTGTTACCATGATTTGCGGCATTGTGCTCGGCCTGCGGGTGGGCGTCCTGCAAATCCTGCTGCTGGCGGCGGTCATGCTGGTTTCCGCTATGACATTCAGCGCCGTCGGCCTGTTTCTGGCCACGGTTTCCCGCAACTCCCCCGCCTTTCAGACCATCAGCTCCATGATTATGATGCCCCTGACCTTTGTTTCCGGCGCGTATA
>CAOJND010000065.1 GCA_948439445.1 uncultured Eubacteriales bacterium
GGAAAGAAAATGAATTTATTTACCCAATATCAAGGACTGCGAAAAGAGAACTACATACTTTTTTTAGGAAGAATTGTAACAAACCTTGGCTCCATGATCTATCCGGTACTAACCATGATCCTGAACCAGAAGATGGGCATGGACGCCACGGAAGTGGCCCTGATCACCATTGCCGCCGGCGTTGTACTAGTACCGGCGGGCGTCATTGGTGGAAAGCTTGCGGATCGATATAACAAGCGAAACTGTATTATCTATTGTGATCTGGTATCCATTTGCATGTATTTTTTATGTGCAATGATTCCACTTTCAAATTTGACTATCGTACTATTTGTCATTGCGGCATCCTGTCAGAGTATGGAGCATCCGGCCTATAATGCATTGATTGCGGATATTACCACGCTCAAGGACCGAGAACGTGCCTATTCTCTCCAATATCTGGGGGCCAATATTGGTCTGGTGGCCTCACCAATCATTGCAGGCTTTCTTTTTCAGGAGCATCTCTGGCTGGCCTTTCTCATCAGCGGCCTGGCCATCGGTTTGTCCACGGTGCTAATTTTTTATAAAGTCAAGGATATCACGCCGGTGCAGGAGAGCGATCTGGCGACGCCTTACCAGACCAGCAAGGAAAAAGAGAGTCTTTGGCAGGTGCTGTCCGGCAGCAAGGTGGTGTTGCTGTATCTGGTCATAATGGGACTGTACCATGCGGCATATAGCCAGTATAGCTATCTGATGCCGCTGGACATCGGCAGAGTGCATGGCGAAAACGGCGCTGTGATTTTTGGTAGCGTCAGCAGCTTGAACTGTATTGTCGTGGTGATTTTTACCCCAATCTTGACTCGGTTATTTACCAAGCTGGCACATACGAAGAAGCATCTCATGGGAGAAGGGCTGCTCTGCTTGGGATATGTGGTATTTTTGGCGCTGCTGGGGCAGATTTGGTCGTATTATGCAGCGATTATTCTATTCACGCTGGGAGAGATCCTGACTACCATCGCCAATGGCCCCTATCTTGCCGCCAGAATTCCTGCCAGCCATCGGGGGCGGGTCAACGGGCTGATGACGGTAATTATGTGTATTATGCAGGGAATCTGCACCCTGGTTTCCGGCATTTTGTATGATCAGGCTGGCTCTTTTATAGCATGGGGATTTATTTTCCTAGTACTGTGCCTGAGCATTGTGGGCGGTGTCGTCCTCATTTCAGCGGACAAAAAGGCCTTCCGCCGGATCTATGCATTAGAGTAAAATTAAATTGAAAAGGGACAGCCCCAAAACGCGAATGCGTTTTGGGGCTGTCCCTTTTATGAACTTGGAATTAGCCTTTGATCATGGTGACGGCGGCAGAGGAAAGGGTGTTGCCAAACTGGTCGGAAATCACACACTTATACATCTGGCCCTCACGATAGGCCTTGAAATCTGTGGAGATTGTATCGGTGTCACTGCCGGGAGCAGTGGATCTAGTCCAAGAGGAGCCACTGTTATTGGAGTACATCCACTGATAGGTCAGGCCATCGCCGGTGGCCTCCACCGCAAAGGAAACCTCGGAGCCAACCGCGCCGGTGAAGCTCACAGGCTCAGTGACAATGACGATGGTGCTTTGCGGTACAGTCATGGACACGGGCACCGTCTCTACACGGTCGCCTGCTGCGTCCGTAATCACACACTTATACATCTGCCCCATACGGAAAGCAAGCATTTTTACAGACAGGGTATCTGTATTACTGCCGGTCATGCCGGACTGGACCCAAGAGGTGCCGCCATTGTTGGAGTACATCCACTGATAGGTCACGTCCTGCTTGTTCACCGCCACACAGAAGATAGCGTTACCGCCCATAGCGCCAGCGTAATCTGTGGGTTGCTCCAAGATGGTGAGCTGGCCGTTTAGCGGGGGAATGATGTCGCTTTCATAATATGCGCCGTCGTATTCACAGATATGTGCGGTATAACCGTACTCAGTTTCCGTGGGTGCGAAGGTCAGCTCCAGGTAGGCGTGCTCGTGTGTTGTGGGAGCTTCATAGACGCCGCTGATCATATGAGGGTTGGGATCCACAAACAGGTAACCGTTGTGCAGCGTCCGCTCCTGCTTCAGCGCGGCGATCATGGCCTCGTTGTCAATGGTATCTTTGCTCACCAGTGCATCGGTATCATTCCACTTTACGAAGGGCGTTCCGGTGGAGGTGGCCACATACTCGTTGGTGGAAACGCGCACGGTCTTGGCATTCCAGTCATCGGTCCAGACGCCATCTTGATAAATCACGGTGCCATCCTTTACCAGCGTTTTGACCGTGGTACCGGTGTAGTAGCAATCGATACCGCTCATCCGCAGAGACAGTGCCCGGCCGTCGTTCAGGGAGAACTCCAGAATGGACAGCAGATCGGCATAGGTGATGTCATACACATAGATGGCATTGCAGAAAGGCGCGATGGTGTACACATCACCGGCGGTGAGGTAGGCGTACTCCGCGCCCTTGGGGATGGAGAAGGTGGTACGGATGCCGCCGTTGTTGGTAAAGGAGACATCGGCGTTTACCGCCCGGTTCATCAGATCGGTCATCCAGTTGCCAGCGGTGGAGCTGTTGCCCTTCACATTGGTCTTGGTGATGGAAGTGGTAAAATAGCCCAGGGTTTCGTTCAGCGTGTCGGCTACACCGGCGACAGCGGCGTGGGACAGGGCGACGATTTCCGGATCCAGCTCGTCCGCATTTGCGGCGGTGTCGTACAGCTTGGAGGTGTCGTTGGTAACAGAGACTGTCTTTGCGTCGTGTACGGAAACCTGACCTTCATCAAAGACCAGCTCGGCATAGGCATAGGCAGTCGCCTGGTTGGCGGGCTGGATGAAGTCCAGATCGCCCACACTGCCAGTCTGATTGGTATGGGTATGGCCGCCGCAGATCAGATCTACCACAGAGTTGGATCCAAGGCCGGTGGCACAAGCGGAAGCGCCGCCGTGCGTCAGTACCACAGTAGCGTCGCAGCCCAGCTGGGTTTCCAGCTTGACAGCCAGCGCTTCCAGCGCTTCATAATCGGTCTTTACCGTATAGCCAGCACCGGTAAACATGGCGTGCATGATGTCGGAGGCGTAATTTGCAATGTAACCAATCACACCGATCTTAACCGGCTTCTGGTTACCCTCGGCATCCACGGCAATCTTATTGACGATGACATAATCCTGAACAATGGCAGGCTTTTCCCCATCTTTGTACAGGTTGGAGGCCAGCACAGGAATATTACTATTGCCCTCGTAGTCGCCGACTGCGTAGGAACCCATGGTGCCGTCACTATCGACAATGGTTTCCACACCCCAGTCGAACTCATGGTTGCCCAAGCTCACAGCGTCGTAGCCCATCAAATCATAGGCAGCCATCAGAGGCGCGCCGTTTTGCAGGTTGGAAACCACATTGCCCTGATAGATATCGCCGCCGTCCAGCAGTAGGGTGGTCGCATGATTGCCATTTCGGGCGTCATTGACTTTATCAGCGATGTAAGCCATCCGGTACTGATAGGTGTCCTCCACGCCGGAAGAGGTGTCCAGCAGGAAGCCATGGACGTCGGAGGTCTGGAATACCGGCAGCACATAGCCCTTTACCTTTTCCTCGGGGATGCTACCCATCGCGCCGACCTTGTACAGGCCGTAGGTATAGATGGCCTTGTTGGAGGTATTTAGACCATATGTGGTAAAGCCGTTGTAGTATTCCAGATACTGGTTCTTGTTGCCATTGTAGGCGGCGTTTACATTGTGCACATAGTAGCCGCCCTGGGTCTCCTTCAGCTCCCACAGACTGTAATCTGTGGCGGTGGCGGAAAGGGATAGGCTATTACCGGTTGCGCCGGAGGTCAGGTAGCCAGCCTCGGTCTTCAGGGTCATATAGCCCTGGTCGGTATAGCCAACCTGGAAAATCGCGGCGCCCTGGGGCACTTCCAGAATGCTGCTGGTTTTGGTATCCACAGCGGAGGCGCTAACCGGGGACAGTCTGCTGCCGCTGGGAGTACCGGAGATCACGCTGCCGCCAGCAGGATAGTAGATCACCAGATTGTCGCCTTCTACAATGCTGTCCGCTTTGGCCAACGCGGCGGAGGTGGCAACCTGATAGAAATTGAAGATGTACACCGCGCCCTTATTGCCGGTGGAGTAAGTGGTGAACGCGCCGCCATAGTACTCCAGATAGACGCTGCTGCCCATGTTCTTCACATAGAAGCCGTCCTTGGCAGGCTCCACCGTCCAATAGCTGTTGGCCGACGGTGTTTCGCTGAGGCTCAGGTTATTCCGGCCGGAGGAGGTCAGATACCCGTCCTGGCACTTTAGGGTGATGCCGTTTTCCGTAATGCCAACGGTGAAAGCGGCGGCGCCCTGCTCGGCGTAAATCTTAGAGCTGATTACCGCGGCTTGGACTGCTCCACGGCCGTTGTAGCCGCTTTCCAGACCCACCGTGGTGCCGGAGGAGGCGTTGTAGAAGAGAATTTGACTGCCATCGGTCAGTTCCGTGACCTGATTGCCAATGAAAGCGGTTTTGTCCGAAACTTCAACCTTGCTCAGATCGCCGGAGTAGCTCAGACTCCAGGTGGAGGGCGTTTCGCCGTTCTTGGCGGCGCTGGCGGTGGGATATACGCAGCCGTACGTTTCGGTCATTTCGCCCACGTACTCCGCGATCAAATCCTGCACATAGCCGCCGCCCAGATCGTCCGTCTGGGACCAGATGGATTGGGCAGTGGTGTACTTACCCAACTCATCGTTGCCAGCGTTGCCCAGATGATAATTGTTGATGGCAAACACATAGGTCTCGTTCAGATCAAAGGTCTTGCCATTGGAGAAGCCGGAGATCACCACCCGGTCGCCCTCCGGACGATACATATCATATGTAAAGTTTAGACCGTAGAATACCGGATTGGTAAAGCCGTCGCCTGTGGTGCTATAGGTAACCTTACCACCGCTCACTCTGGCGCTCAGGCGCTTGGATGCATTGTATTCCAGCAGGTCCTTAATTTCCCGGCCGGTCAGCGCCAGCAAATATAGAGAATTGTCGTACTTGTAGAAGCCATATACGCCCTTCATAGACAGCGCGCCGCTCTTAGTCGCGCCGGAGCTGACGATGGAGGTAGAGGACATATCCACTTCAAGCTTGCTGCCATGGTATTGCTTGGTGGTATCGTTGCCGTAGATTTCCCGCAGTTTGGCATTGAGCGCTTCTACGGACTCATACTTTTGATTGAGGTATCGATTGCCGGACCAGATCTGGGTACGGTTGATCAGATCGATGGTATCCGACTGTACCAGATAGTACTTGGAATTGCTGTAGGAGCCATAAGCGGAATCCCAACCCTCGCCCAGCGTGCCAACACTGGTGTTGACATATGCGGACGCCTGATCCGCGTAGGGCTTCACAATCGCCTTCAATTCTGCGTCTGCGGCATAGTTGGATAGGCTCAGATTTTTGGAACTTTCGGTGGAGACAGTAAAGCCATCTTCTCCATAAGACACGTTGAACACGGACTGTGTCAAAGACGAACCGCCGGCGTTGACCACCAACACATTCTTGCTGCCATCTTTGTTGGCATAGGTCCGGCCGGAGTAGGAGCTGGAGTGGTCGTGGCCCGCGATCACCATATCCACCTCGGTGGTGTTGGCGATGACCCGCAGAACCTGGTTCTCGGTGTTGGAACCATAGACCAGATCGCCGCTGACAGAGCCAAGGCCGGAGTGATAGGAGACAATCAGATAGTCATATGCCACGCCGTTGGCGGCCATCTCATCGATGACCTTGTTCACCTCATAGGAAACATCCCGGCTGGGGTTGTTCACAGGATCGGAGAAGCTGATGCCAGGATAGTTATCCGGCACATCCCAACGGGTGCAGTCCGTGTTCTCGATGCCAATGACGGCGACGTTGAACGCATGACCATCCATGTTCATCGTTTTAATGATGTAAGGCGTAAACACGCGCTTACCCGTATCTGTGTAGTACAGGTTGGCGCAGATGGTGCTGACGCCATTGGCCTGCAAATGCTTGTAGATATCCGTCATGGTGTTCCAAGAGTAGTTGAACTCATGATTGCCCATCACGGCGGCGTCATAACCCATATACTCCAGACACAGTGCCATGGGATTCATATCCTTGGTCAGGCCCTGGGTATACTGGTTGATGTTGAAGGAAGAGACAGGCGTGCCCTGATATAGGTCACCATTGTCGACCAGCAGCACATTTTCCTTCCCATAGGTTTCCCGAATGCCTTTTACAGCGGTCGCCGCATGAAGCAGGCTGTTGTTGACGTTGGTATCGTTTAGGATATTTCGATCCCAGCACTTACCATGAACGTCTGTGGTGGATAACACAACGAACTGGCTGCTCTTCGGGTCCTCCGCTGTGGCTGCCAGGGCCGATGCAGGCAGCAACGATAAGATCATTGCCAAACAAAGCAGCGCCGCGAGGAGTCTGTTTCCTTTTTTCATGGTTCCTCCTTATGTGTCGTGATTTTTGTGGATCCGGCAAAAGCCTAGGACACGGCAAAAATAGGGGCCAGGATATGCCGGAAAGCTCTATGAAAACCGGTTTCCCGACTTTCTTAAATTTTATTATATACGCCTTGGTAAAAGATGTCAATCTATAAATGCATCATATTTGGAGAAAACATCCCATGCAATATCCGTATAAAACGTTTAATTTCGGCAGAGTCACCAATGTTTTGATCTGGTTTTTCCATGCCGTCCCATATGATGCCGCTAAATTGGCGGGAACGAAAATCCCCGAAGGGACGCACCGTCCCTTCGGGAAAACTGAGTTATCGGAAATAAGCGACAGCGGACTCGAACAGTCCCATATCATACTGTCCCGGCACATTGCGGTACAGCCAGGGACCCTTGCGCTCACTGTGGCCCATCTTTCCCAGCACCCGGCCGTCGGGGGAGGTAATACCCTCAATGGCATAGATCGAGCCGTTGGGATTAAACCGCACGTCCACGGTGGCGTTACCGGATAGATCCACATATTGCGTGGCAACCTGGCCGTTGGCAATCAGCTTTTTGACCAGCGCTTCATCCGCCAGGAACCGGCCCTCGCCGTGGGAGATGGGAACGGTAAATACCTGGCCAACCTGGGTTTTGGCCAGCCAAGGACTCCGATTGGAGGCGACCCGGGTTCGCACCAGACGGGACTGGTGGCGGCCAATGGCGTTGTAGGTCAGAGTGGGGAAGGTAGAATCCGCGTCCATAATCTTGCCATATGGCAGTAGGCCCAGCTTGATCAGCGCTTGGAACCCGTTGCAGATGCCCAGCATCAGGCCGTCCCGCTGCTCCAACAGCTGTGTGACCTGCTCCCGCACCGCGCCATTGCGGAAAAATGCGGTGATGAATTTTCCAGATCCGTCCGGCTCGTCGCCGCCGGAGAAGCCGCCGGGGATGAAGATCATTTGGGCGTCTGCTACCTTAGCGGCAAACTCCTCCACGCTTCTAGCGATGGCGCCGGCGCTGAGATTGCGCACCACAAAGATCTCCGCCGCCGCGCCGGCGTCGTCCATGGCCTTGGCGGAATCATACTCGCAGTTGGTGCCGGGAAATACGGGGATCAGCACCTTTGGCTTGGCGACCTTTACGGTGGGGGCCACCCGCTTGCCGGGGGCGGTGCTGACGGTTTCCACAGGCGTTTTAATATCGGCGATATTGCAGCGGTATACGCTTTCCAACTTGCTTTCATAGGCTTGCTGTATCGCCTTGGCGTCCACGGTCTCCTGGCCATAGGTAAATTTACCATCGTCGGTGACAGCGCCCAACACAGTACCCACCGCTTTGCCGGTCAGTTCTACCACGAAGCTACCATAGGCGTAGCCGAATAGAGTGTCCATCGCCACGTTGGAATCTACTGCAAAACCAAAGCCGTTGCCCAGGGCCATCTTTAAAATCGCCTCGGCAGGGCCGCCCATACCAGGAGTGTATACGGCCACGGCCTCACCGGCGCGCTGCAAAGCGGTGATCTTCTGGAACAGGGCCAGCAGAGAATCGGTCTTGGGTAGGCCGTTTTCATCATATTCCGGGGAAAGCAGACAGACCAGATCCCCCGCTTTTTTAAACTCCGGAGAGACGATATTGCCCGCCTTTTCGGTGGTCACCGCGAAGCTGACCAGGGTGGGGGGCACATCCAGATCCTCGAAGGTGCCGGACATGGAGTCCTTTCCGCCGATGGCGGCAATTTTCAGTTGTTTCTGCGCCTGGAACGCGCCCAGCAGGGCGGCAAAAGGCTGGCTCCAACGTTTGGGATCGTGTCCCACCCGCTTAAAGTACTCCTGGAAGGTCAGATATACATCCTCATAGGCCGCGCCGGTGGCCACCAGCTTGGCAGCCGATTCCACCACGGCCAGGTAGGCGCCGTGGTAGGGGCTTTGCTCAGTGATATAGGGATTGTAGCCCCAGCTCATCAGCGAACAGTCGTCGGTGTGGCCATGCTCCAGGCTAATGGTGTGCACCATGGCCTGGATGGGAGTCAGCTGGTGTGCACCGCCAAAGGGCATCAGCACGGTGCCTGCGCCAATGGTGGAGTCAAACTGCTCCGATAGGCCCCGCTTGGAGCAGGTATTCAAATCACTGGCAATAGCGGTGAGATTTTCTGCAAAGCTGCCCGCAACCGTTTTTCCATAGCCTTTGGCAGGCTCCAGATCGATGGTAATGTGCTTCTCTGCGCCGTTGGAGTTCAAAAACGTCCGGCTGATATCCACAATTTGCTTGCCGTTCCAGGTCATCTGTAGGCGAGGCGCTTGGGTTACCGTAGCCACCACGGTGGCCTCCAAGTTCTCTTGCTCTGCCA
>CAOJND010000066.1 GCA_948439445.1 uncultured Eubacteriales bacterium
GGGCTGTGCCGGATTTTGTGCAGCGGATGGTGGGCGCGGCCGCCATACCCCATACGGATCTGGAGCGGTATCCCAGCGTGAAGAAAAAGCTTGGGCTTTAACAGTTGTCAATTTCCATGGTCATCTGTTTGAAAAATGTAAAAAACGCACCGGGAGCCTTTGTGCAGTCCCGGTGCGTTTTTTGGTTCGTTGATCGGAAAATGTATGCGTATCACGGCCGTCAGAAGCGAGAAGCGGCTTCACTTTTGTTTCGTTTCAGGCCTTTAGCCAGCGTAATTAGAATGTCCAGCTGCTCGTTTGGCAACGGCTTCGCGATTTCCATCAGTTCGTTTGTTTTGGATGGGTTGCTGGTATCCAGATCAAAAAAGTCGCGTGGGGTGATCCCAAAGTAGTCGCAGATGTAAAAGAAGGTGGCCATGGAAGGGTAGCTATCGCCGTTTTCAATGCCGTTGATGTAATTGGGGCTTTGCCCGATGGATAAGCTCATATCTCTGGCGGACACGTCCTTGTTCATCCGCAATTGTGTCAACCGTTTGCAAAATTCTGCTCTTTCCATCTAAGGCCACCACGTTTCCCATAGGTTCTACAATTTATTATACAATACAGTGGCTCGAATTCCGCCCAGATGAACTATGAATTTTCCTAGACATACACGGTATTACTGGGTATCACGATTCGGGATCAGCGCTTGATCTAATTCTTGTCTTAATAATCCTAGAAAAGCCGTCTAATTGTATCTTTTTGACCAATTGTAGCCTATAATTAGTGAATAATCAATTTTAAAATTATTACGGACCATATAAGAGGAAATTTGGCCACTGGTTTATTAACCATCACAGGCTATATGTAACCGAATGTGAGCAATCTTAATCTATTGTGGTGAGAGGGGAGGAAATGTAAATTTTTTATGAACATGGGGTTTGTGTGAAAGATGAGGCAGTCCAATCGTTTACGTTCGTTTTTCATTGGTCCAAAGAAAACTCCCGGAATCTTTAAAATTCCGGGAGTTTTTAGCACATATTGAGCGTTTAACGCTTGGAGAACTGGGGTGCGCGACGGGCTGCCTTGAGACCGTATTTTTTCCGCTCCTTCATTCTGGGGTCGCGGGTCAGGAAACCAGCGGACTTCAGAGCGGGGCGGTATTCCGGATTCAACGTCAGCAGAGCGCGGGAAATGCCATGGCGGATCGCGCCGGCCTGACCGGAGACGCCGCCGCCGGCCACGGAGACAACCACATCCACCTTGCCCAGAGCGTCGGTGGAAACCAGGGGCTGACGGACAACCAGCTTCAGGGTGTCCAGGCCAAAATAATCGTCAATATCCCGGCCATTGATGATGATGGAGCCGGTGCCATTTTCATATACGCGGACCCGGGCCACGGAGGACTTCCGGCGACCGGTACCGTAGAAATACTTTTTCTTGCTCTCGTACATATTCATTTACCTCCAATCAGTCCAGCGTCCAAGCCTCGGGCTTCTGCGCGGCATGGGGATGCTCGTTGCCCTTGTACAGGTGCAGACGGGTCAGGCAGCCGCGGCCCAGGGTGTTCTTGGGCAGCATGCCCTTCACGGCGACTTCCATGGCGTAGTCGGAGCGATTCTCCATGACAATACGAGCCTTGGTCTCTTTCAGGCCGCCGATCCAGCCGGATACCCGGCGGTACATCTTCTGCTCGCCCTTCTTGCCGGTCAGAACAGCTTTGTCGGTGTTGATGATGATCACATTGTCGCCGCAGTCGACGTTCGGGGTGAAATCGACCTTGTGCTTGCCCCGCAGCAGATTGGCGGCGATCACAGCGGTGCGGCCCAGGGGCTTACCGGCTGCGTCGAGAACGTACCACTTACGCTGTACGGTCTCTTTTTTGGCTAATGTAGTGGACATTATAACTTCCTCCATACAGGTTAAAATATTTTGACATTTTCATGTCTTGGCAGTACAATACTACTAAGCGCTTGTTTTTTATACCACATTGAAATTCAAATGTCAACCGCATTTTTGGCATTTTTAATGAAATATGAAAAAAGCTCTTGAATTCTTTGTAATACGCTTATTTACGCTTAAATCCTAACATCCTATTTTTGCTGAAATTCGGAGGAAATGATAGATGCAGAAGCTAGTTGGCATGGTTCGCCGCTGTGTGGAGGACTACGCCATGATTCAGCCCGGCGATCAGATTGCCGTAGGCGTTTCCGGCGGGAAGGACTCCTTGGCGCTTCTGGTACTGCTGGCGGAGCTGCGCCGGTATCACAGCAGCCCCTTTACCCTGCGCGCCGTGACCATCGATATGGGCCTGGGGATGGACTATTCCGGGGTGGAGGCGCTGTGCCGCCGGCTTGAGGTGCCCTATACCCTGGTGCCCACCCAGATTGGGCCGATTATTTTTGACTACCGGAAGGAAAAAAATCCCTGCTCCATGTGTGCGAAAATGCGCCGGGGTGCTTTGAATCAGGCGCTTTTGGAGCAGGACTGCCATAAGCTGGCCCTGGGCCACCATTATGACGACGCGGTGGAGACCTTCCTTATGTCTCTGATTTTTGAAGGACGGATTAGCTGCTTCCAGCCGGTGACCAATCTGGACCGCACCGGCATCATACAGATTCGCCCCATGCTCTATTTGGCGGAGAAAACCTTGGATCACTTTGTCCAGCGGATGGAACTGCCGGTTCTGGAAAACCGCTGCCCTGTGGACAAGCAAACCAAGCGGGAGGAGATCAAGGCTCTGGTATACAACCTGTGCGGCGTCTATCCGGAGCTAAAGGAGCGGATCTTCGGGGCCATGCAGCGCTACCCGCTGGAGGCCTGGGAGCCACATGGACGATACAAGCGGCCAAGAGATTTGGAAAATCCCCTTGTATGAAATATTTTCCAACGGGGCATACTTTTACCAGGAGGCGAAATGCGTATGGTAAAAGGCATATCCAGACAGGTGATTGTAGTCCCTTCCCCGGATCCCCAGCTATTTGAACAGGCGATTTTTATTTTAAAGGACGGCGCCAGAGACGGCGTATCCGACGACGCGATTCTACGGGAGGCCCGCCGTGCCATTCGCGGCGGCGATGCCCCTATGATCCGGAAACGGCGGCCAACAGGACCTATATGGGCCTGTGGCGGCGCGCTGGCCACCGGACTATTATGGCTGATATCCACTGTGCTTTGACTTGCGAAGCGTAGAGATTCGTGGTATAATGGCACAAAACGTGGGAGGCGATTTTGTGCGGTTTGGCGGATTGGAAATTCCATCAGCGGTGGCGCTGGCCCCAATGGCAGGGGTGACGGACTGGGCGTTTCGCACCATTTGTGCGGAGCAGGGAGCTGGCTTGACGGTAACGGAGATGGTGTCCTCCCGCGCGCTGGTCTACCAGGACCGAAAAAGCGCCACCCTGCTGCGGAAAAACCCCGGTAGCGTCTGCGGCGCGCAAATTTTTGGAAATGACCCTCAGGTAATGGCCAGAGCCGCCCAGTTGGCTCTGGCCCATTCTGGGTGCGATTTTATTGATATCAATATGGGCTGTCCCATGCCAAAGGTGGTCAACAATGGGGACGGCTGTCATTTGATGAAGGAGCCGGATCTAGCGGGGCGGATTGTGGAAGCCGTCTGCCAGGCGGTGGATGTGCCCGTGACGGTAAAGTGCCGCCTGGGCTGGGACAAGGGCAGCGTCAATGTGGTGGAATTTGCCCAGCGGATGGCGGAGCATGGGGCTGCCGCCATTGCCGTCCACGGCCGGACCCGGAGTATGCTATACGCCGGTGTGGCGGATTGGGACGCCATCGCCAAGGTCAAGCAGGCAGTGGACATTCCGGTGCTTGCCAACGGGGATATCGACAGCCCGGAGGCGGCGATGCGGTGCAAAAAATGGACCGGCGCCGACGGTTTGATGATTGGCAGAGCTTGCTTTGGGGATCCCTGGCTGTTTGGGCAGATTCAGGCGGCGCTAGCTGGGAAGGACGTGCCGGAACGTCCGCCGCTCAGCACGCGCGTGGAGACGGCGGTGCGCCAATTTGAGCTGGCCCGGCAGGACAAGGGCGAGCATATAGCATGCTTAGAGGCCCGGAAGCACTTTGCCTGGTACTTAAAAGGCGTGGCATACGCCAATTACTACAAAACACAAATTTCTGCCATTGCTTCCATGGAGGACATTTACCGCATCGCCCAGGGAATCCGCCGGGATTTGAAATAATTTCATCGGATAGTTTTGCCGCCGTTTCCATACCATAGCCCTTGAGGTGATTGGTGTGAAACGGCGACTTTTTTGCGCGGTTCTTGCAATTTTGTTGATTGTTCCGGTCCATGCGGAGCCTATTCGTTGGGTGGATTTTCAGGTGCCTCTGGAATCTATGAAATACGCCATGGATCAGGATATCAGCAGCATGGACGGGGAAAAGCATATCAGTTGGATTGACATTCTCTCTGTCGCCGCCTGCCGGACCGGAGGAAAATGTGGCCTTGACTCGGTCAAAAAAGCCGCCAAGCAGCTCCAAGAGGACCAGGCGCCGGAGGAATTGCTGGGAGAACTGGCAAAGTTCTATGACTATTACCACCAGGCCTATGACGCGGCGCTGGGCGGACTTTTGGGCAGCTATGCCATCGAGGTAGAGGGACAGTGGAAGCCTACCTACGGCCTAAAGGCCTATTCTCCCATTGCGGCGGGGTACGGCTATAGCCACTGCGACGATTTTGGCGTAGGCCGTTCCTTTGGCTTTGCCCGGAAGCACCTGGGCAACGATCTGATGGGAGGCCTGGGAACGCCCATCGTGGCGGTGGAAAGCGGCGTGGTGGAGGCTATGGGCTGGAACCGCTATGGAGGTTGGCGGATTGGCATCCGCAGCGGGAACAGCAGGCGCTACTACTATTATGCCCACCTGCAAAAGGATCACCCCTTCGCCGATGGGCTGGAAGTGGGGGACCTGGTGCAGGCCGGAGATGTGATCGGCTTTATGGGCCGGACGGGATATTCGGACAAGGAAAACGTGAACAACATTGAGACGGTGCATCTGCATTTCGGCATGGAGCTGGTATTTGACGAGAGCCAGAAAGAGTGCAATTCTGAGATCTGGATCGACGTGTATAATATCATGCGGCTACTGTCCGGGCACCGTTCCAGCGTACAGCGCAACGGCGACGGCAGTTGGACGCGGGTGTATCCCTATCGGGATCTGGATTTGGAGGAGCTATCCGGATAACGGGCGTACCTCCACAACAGTCAAAACAGTTCCCTCTACCATAAAACGCAGATCGAACCCTGCAAAGGAAAGACCGTAGATTCGATCCGGCTGATTCTGATAGGAGGGCCTGGGATCGTGGGACAAAACGGCTCTGGCGGCATCTCGCTTGTCTGCTGGCAACCGCGTTAGCAGATCCGGCGGAAAGTGGACCTCCAGCAGGTACGCCTGCGCGGTCTGCGTAAAGCCTCCGGAAGCCTCGGGGTGGCAATCGCAGTAGGGAATATAGGGTTTGATGTCAAAAATTGGGGTGCCGTCCATCAAATCGGCCCCAGCCACATGGATGACAGGGCCATGGGCTGTCGTGCATTCCACGCCGAGAATTGCCACGCTGGACAGGCCGATGGCGTTGGGCCGGAAGGGCGAGCGAGTGGCAAATACCCCCATACGGGTATTGCCCCCCAGCCGGGGCGGGCGGACGGTGGGGGACCAGCCCTCCCGGACCGCCTGGGAGAATTGCCAGATCAGCCACAGGTGGGAAAAGTCCTCCAAACCCCGCAAAGCGTCGGCGTTTCGGTATTCCGGTTCAAAGACAATGGTGGATCGAAGCTGCTCCACCAGGCCGCTCTGCCTGGGAATGCCAAATTTGGTGGGAAAATCGCTGCGCATCCGGGCGATGATGTGCATGGAAACATCGGTCATTATAATCACTTCCTGGTGATATGATACCTGGATTTTCTCCAAAAAGCAAGGGTAAATCCCAGGGCCCGGCCCTTGACTTTGCGCAAAGCCGGACATATAATAGCTCCAACAACACGCACAGTAGCTGCGGGAAGGAGCTTTGCCATGAAACAGGAAATCGACGTGTTTGGTTGCAGCGGTGAAATTTTGAAAGCGCTGTCCTCCGGCGCCCTGCTGATGACCAAATCTGGGGAGCAGGTCAACGCCATGACCATCGGCTGGGGCTGTATGGGTATTGAGTGGGGAAAGCCGGTGATGATCGTCTATGTGCGGGACAGCCGCTACAGCAAAGAGCTGCTGGACGCCAATCCGTATTTTACCGTCAGCATTCCCGAAGGTGGGGACTGTAGGGAAATTTTGAAGGTCTGCGGTACAAAATCCGGTCGGGATATGGATAAAATTGCCGCTTTGCATCTGACGTTAGAGCAGGCCCAGGTCAACGGCGTGCCCGGGGTGACCCAGCTACCTCTGACGGTGGAGTGCAAGGTGATCTATCAGAAACGGCAGGATCCCACCGCGATGGCGCCGGAGATTTTGAAAAAGCACTATGGCAGCGTAGACGGGGATATCCATACCGCATATTATGGGGAGATTGTGGCGGCCTACCGGATTCAAAGCTGATCATCCGTCTCACGCGAAGAAACGCCCCTGCTGTCCGCTTCAGCGGGCAGCAGGGGCGGCGCAATTGTCTAAAAATGCACTACAGTTTTTTCATCATCCAGTAGGCGTCTACATACTTCCCAGTTTCATATTTCATCTGGTCGGGGAATGTCCCAAGCCGAACAAAGCCAAGTTTTTCATATAACGCAATTGCAGAATGATTATCTGCCACGACTTCCAATTCCGCCTGCTCATAGCCGGCCTTTTTGGCCTCGGCCAATATGGCTTTTAACATTATCGCCCCTATGCCTCTGCCGCAGTATTGCTGATACAGCGCAATTGCGATATCGCATCGATGGGCATGCCGCCGGTAGCCGCTGATTTGCGTCATAGAGCAGGCGCCGACATGCTTTCCATCGAGAAACGCCAGAAGCATTAGCTCCCGGTGGGAGTCCATCATGTTTTGAAGGAAAGCCTGCTCCTGCGCAAGGGATAGGGAAATCTCGTCCGGTGATCGGAGCAGATATGGCGTTTCCGACGCGGTGACCTTTAAATAATCGATCATGTTCTGCGCGTCTTCGATTTGCGCGTTTCGCAGCGTGACTGTGCACCCAGATTTGTCGGTTACTTGCAACGGCTTGTAAATCATGGCCCGATCTCCTCCCTTTTTATGAGCCCTTGCGCTTTCGCAGGCAGAACGTAATTCCAAAGATCAGCGCCAGCAGCAAAGAGATCACAGCGCCGGCGGAGCAGCCCAGAAAATACGCCGCCGTCAGGCCGCCCACGCTGGCCAGCAGCGCGAACAGCACGGAAAACAGATGGTACTGCCGCAGATTCCGGGCTACATTTCTGGAACAGGCCGCAGGCAGAACCAGCAGCGAATTGATCATCAGCAGCCCCACCCAGGAGATGGCCAGGGTGACCACAACGGCGATGGCCACGGTGAACAGGGTCTGGGTTTTCTGGATTGAGAAGCCCCGGGAAGATGCCAACTGGGGATGAATGGCGACAAGGGCCAGCTGGTTGCTGCATAGCAGCCAGAATCCAATGACGCCGGCCAACACCAGCGCCAGTAGGCCGATTTCCTTGGGCGTTACGGAGAGGATGTCTCCAATCAAATAGCGGTTGTATTTGGTAAAGCTACCGCCATTCATGGTGGCGATGAAAATACCCAGGGCCACCGCGCTGCTGGAAAATACGCCAATCAGCGTATCGGCGGTCTGGTTGCTCCGGCTGCGGACAAAGGAGAACAGCAGGGCAAAGCCCACGGAGAACAAAACCGCCACCCACGTTGGCGCGGCGACGCCGCAGATCGAACCGATGGCGATCCCGGTGAAGGCGGCGTGCCCCAAAGCGTCGGAAAAAAAGCTCATCCGTCCCGTGACCACCATAGTGGAAACCAGACCAAACAGGGGGGCCATCAGCAGAAGCGCCAGCAGGGCATTTCGCATAAAGTCCCATTGCAGCATCCCCAGGGGGAGCCAATCGCAAAAGGTGTTCCAAAGACTCATTCTGGCGACTCTCCTTTCATGTGGAAGGCAGCACGAAACGCGTCGCAGGTCAGCACATCCTCCGGAGCGCCCTGACAAAGCACGCTCTGATCCAGCAGCACCACTCGATTGGCATATCGGGGTAGCATGGAAAAGTCGTGAGTAGACATCAAAATAGACAGATCGTATGTTTTGCGCAGTTCATCCAGCATGTCCATCAGGGTGGTCATTCCCTCCACATCCACGCCGGAGAGCGGCTCGTCGAGAATCAAAATGTTTGGCAGCGGCTCCAAGGCCAAGGCCAGCAGCACCCGCTGCAATTCTCCGCCGGACAGGTCGCCGATTCGTTTGTCAATCAGATCCTCCCGATGTACCCGGCTCAGACAATCCAGCACGGTTTCTCGCATGGTCTTTGACAGACCCAGGAAGGCGGGCCGCTTGCTCATACAGCAGGCAAACAGATCTGATACGCTGACCGGATCGCCCTTGTCAAAAGAGGGACTCTGGGGCACATACCCAATCCGGGCCTTGGCGTGGCGCTGCCCGGGCACAGAAAAGGCAATCACGCCGTCATAGGCCTGTTGGCCCAGAATCGCTTTGAACAGGGTGCTCTTTCCGGCGCCGTTGGGACC
>CAOJND010000067.1 GCA_948439445.1 uncultured Eubacteriales bacterium
AATCCCTCCTTTCCTACATGTTGCATCTATAGAATACCACGTCAGGCGGGAGAATTTGGAAGAAACCTGCCTACTACACAATTCGATGGATATCACACAGGACGTGTAGTATGCTATTTCCTGGAAATCGTTGGAAAAAGATTAGAGGAAGATTTTGGGAGAATCGACCTTTTCTTTTCCGATTTTCCAAATTATGACCGAGGGGAGATGAGGTTTATGTTGATTATCCAACCCTGTAGCTTACCCCTTCAGGCGCTGAGCCGGGATTATCAGGCAGCTGCGGCACCTCTGCGGGCCAGGTTGCGGGAATTGCGCCAGGCATTGGCTGTGGCAAAAGATCCGGAGGAAGTTTTTCACCTCAAACGGCGCATCGCTGCGCTGTCGCCCATGTTAACCCAGGTCAATGAGCTGGCGGAGCTGACGGAGCATTACTACGACAGGGGGTACTATCGAAATGAAAAATACACCTTATAATGGCTATCGAGGGCCGAGACTGCCCAAAAATGTGCAGATGGAGCGGGTGCGGCGGGTGCTGGAGGAGGAGTTGACCGCATTGCAGCGACAGACTATTTTTGATTATTATCTACAACGGCAATCCATTACCCAGATTGCCAAAGCCCGAGGTGTGAACAAGAGTACGGTCTGCCGCACGCTTCACCGGGCGGAAGGCAAGCTGCGCCGGTATTTGCGATATTGAAAAGGTTTTTGCGAAAAAACAGGAAAACCATTGCTTTTTTTTAGATTTTGTGTATAATGATATGTGATAAAGAATTACAAACTCTCAAGTATGAGGAACCTACCATGATATGCAACCTCAATCAGCTGAATTTTCAGGGCTTTGGAATTCTGCTGCCGGAGCGCGCTGGAAGTAGAAACGCTGCGCAATGGGGCAGTACAGCCCAGGAACTCTCGCTTCCCTCCGGGGAGGTGCCGGCCTATCGGGCCAAGTGTGATACATGGGTTACCAGCGGAAGCGGGATGACCGTATTATCTGTATCCCACGATGGCCAGCAGTTTCGGGACTTTTATTTGGACAAGCCTGTATGTATCAAAGAAGGAGTGGTCTTTTCTCTGTCTCCTTTCCAGCAGAGCTCCACGGCCCGTCTAGCGGCGGATATCCCGCCGGAGCAGTTGGGGCTTCGGATTGCAGATCAGTCTCTGCCGTTGCGCCGGGGTACCGAGGTGCACAGCATCTACACCTTTTTTTATCAAGAGAAGGAGCGAGGATTTTTCTTTCCAGGCGAGGCCCACTCCATGCTGGAGCTGACTTATGTGGATCGTGGCTCGATTCACTCCGTCACCGATGGGCAGGAGCTGGTCCTGCGCCAGGGTCAGGTGGCGATCTATGGACCTGGACAGTGGCATGTGCAATATGCGGATATTGACGTGGCGCCCAGCTTTGTAACCATTACCTTCGATATTCTGGGTAATAATTTGGAGGCGCTGCAAAATCAGGTGATCCACCTATCCCAGCGCGGGGTTCAGGTACTCCAGCAATTGTTGCAGGAGCGGGACAAGACCGACCAGTATGCCAGCGATATGATGTTGTGCCTGCTCCAACAGTTGCTATTGATTTTGCTACGGGAATCTAATACGCCGCAGTCTGGTCCCCGCACAGCCAAAGCGGTGCATAGTGAAAATGCGATTATTCGCCGGGCGCAGCAGTATATCAGCACGCACATTCGGGAACGATTGACCGTACCGGTGGTGGCTAGCCATGTAAAAGTCAGTGCCAGCTATCTGACGGCCTTATTTAATAAGAATTTGCAAATCTCTCCCGCAGAGTACATCCGCCGGATCAAGCTTCAAGAGAGCAAACAAATGATTCGGGAGGGCGACATGAACTTTACTGAGATTGCCGCTGCCCTGCAATATTCCACCGTTCACCATTTTTCACGCCAGTTTAAAGAAAAGTTTGGTATTACACCGACAGAATACGCCAAATCCATTCGATAAGCGCAGGGCTGCTCTTTAGAAGCAGCCCTGTGTTTTTCGCTGCTTTGATTTTGCCGGAGGGGCCGTGTTCCAAAGCGGATACGATTTCATGGGATTTTCATGCTGGGAGCGTTTGCATAATTTAAACGGCTCGGGTTTTTGTCCCAAGCCGTTTGGAATGAAAAGATTGCAATTGCCGGTCCCTGAGAATATGGCCGCTGGCTGGCCTGCGAGCCATTTTTCAAATGAAACCTTTTGGGTCGACATATACGGTACGGTAGGAGGCGTAGATCACCATGCCTGGTCGGGCGCCATTTGGCTTTTTCACCTGCTTGACCGGGGTTATATCCACCGGCACATTTTGCCCCTGACCGGATTGGGCGTAATATGCCGCTAACTGGGCGGCTTCGGTGATGGTCTGATCCGGAGGCTGCACGCCGGCGCAGGCAATGATCACATGGCTGCCGGGAATCTTCTGGGCGTGGAGCCACAAATCGTCTTTTCTGGCCAACTTCAACGTTAGTTCATCGTTTTGCCGGTTGTTCCGCCCCACGAAAATGGGGATTCCATCGCTGGAAACAAATCGACGGGGGGTGGATTTGGCCTGTTTGATTCGTTTTTTCCCGGTTTCCCGCCGCACAAAGCCGCCGTCCGCCAATTCCTGGCGTATTTCCTCCAGCTCCTGCTCGGTTTCTGCCTGCTTCAGCGCCTCCAACACGCTTTGCAGATACGCAAGCTCGCCACGACCCAGATCCAGTTGCCGGGTCAGCTCCCGCTGGGCATTTTTCATCCGGGTGTAATCTTTATAAAACTTTGCGGCGTTTTGCTGGGGAGATAAAATCGGGGACAGGGGAATTTCGATCAGCCCCATGGCCTCGTCATAGAAATCCTCCGCCTGAAGTATGGTCTGCCCCTTGGTGATCCGGTGCAGGTTGGCGGTTACAATATCCCCCAATTGCCGTAACCGTTCCCGGTCATAGGTGGCAGCCAATTCCTTTTCCTGCAAGGCGATCTTCCGCTGAAGCCGTTGAAGCAAATTGGTGACGGTTTTGCGAACCGCCTGGCTTTTTTGCCGCATGGCGTCCTTTTGATCTCGAAGGGTGTAAAATGCGTCTAACAGGGCCTGAAACGAGGCCTGTTCCTGACTTTGACCGTATTCCAGAATTGGACAAAAGGCAAAAGCTTTCGGGATTTCTCCCTGGCAGAACAGCCAAGGGGCGGGATGGGTCAGCCACTGGCCAAACCATGTCGATAGTCGTTCCGCCAGTATGGGCAGATCCTGGCCTTCTAAGCGGGCGTCCACGGTGCCTGTGGCGAATAGGGCGGCTTCCCGGCAGACCAGTGGGGATAGACCACCAAAGGTATCCATGAGCCGCTCTGCCAGGACATCGGCGCCAGGGAGGCGAAGCAGCGCTTCCATCTCCCCAGGAGAAATTCCGTGGGGATCCCGCTTGTCCACGGGCTCCGGCGGCCGGTAGTACAGCCCCGGCAGGGCCTGCCGCCGGCTGGAATCATCCAGCCCCACCCGCCGCAGGCAGTCTACAATTCTCCCGTCCGGCCCCAGTAGATATAGGTTGCAAGTGCGGCCCATCAGCTCAACCAGTAGATGCTTGCGCACAGGAAAGCCCAATTCGTCGGTACAGTCAAACAAAAAGTCTGCGGCTCGTTCCATGGGAGGCTGGTGAATTTCTACAAGCCTGCCGCCCAAAAGATGCTTACGCAGCAGCATACAAAACATGGGAGGCTGATCGGGATTTTCAGGGCTTGCTGTGGTCAGGTGAAGCCGGGGGGCCGTGGGATTGGCGGCGAACAACAGCTTCTCCCGGCTGCCCTCGCACCGCAGATGCAGAATCACCATGTCCCGGCTGGGCTGGTGAATTTTCTCCACCCGGGCGCCTGTGGCCGTTTTTCGGATTTCCTCCAATACCGCCCCCAATAAAATTGCGTCAAACGCCATATAAAACCTCCATTACCTGGCAGAACAGGTTGTTGAGCCGCTTGGTCTGCCCCATGAGATACAGCGCCCCGAATAGGGCCTCCACCCCGGTGGCTTTGGCGTATTGGGCGGCGGTAGCGCCCTTGGGCACCGCGTGAACGTGGGCGTTTTTTCCCCGGCGGTAAAGTGCCAGTTCCTGCTGGGTGAGCAATGGAAGCATGGCGTCGGCAAATCGAGCCTGAGAAGGGGCTTTTACCAGCTCCACCGTGTCGTGGTGTAGCCGGTCCGCCGTGGTTTCGCCCCGGCTGCATAGATAACTCCGGCACAACAGTTCAAATACACTGTCTCCCATGTGAGCAAGCCCCAGATTGGAGATGGCGTTGACCTGTCGCTCCGTCAGATTCATTTGAAAAAAGTTTTCTGTCATCATATGTCTTTTCCAGGGAGACGGCGCATTACCCCTCTAAATCCAGAGGGCTTCCTGCGGGTACGATCCCCACATAGCTTTTGCCCTCGCCCAGAACCAAAGGCGTTCCATCCTTCTGGGTCAGGGTAAAGGGATCGTTCTCTGTCTTCCGGCTCCACAAAATGTCCACGCATTTTCCACCGCAGATAAAGCTACCTTCCCCGCTGCCCAGTAGGTCGATAATCTGATGCACGCCATTGGCATGGGTTTCGGTCTTGGCCTGTAAAACCAGAATATTCCGGAATTGCAGGGTTTCTCCCGTGTTTCCATCGATATAATCGCTGCCAAACTCCTCCGCGCTATACAGGCCGGGGGCTGCGTCATAGTGGAAGGTGGTGGTTTTTCCCTCGGAACGGAACCAAACGGTTACCGTGTTGGCGTCTTTTCCCGCCGGCGTGCCGTCAGGATCAAAGCTTAGCCCAAAGGACACCGGCTCCTGCCGGGCCAGGGTACAATTGCGCTCCTTGGCGTAGTCCAGCACGCCTTGACTGCTGATAAACATGGTGTGCTCCAAGGCCACGCCGGCGTTTAACCGGTCTTGATTGCGGTAGAACCAAGCGCCGGCATTGGGACCATTGACGCCGTCAATGTGATCCTGGTTGGAGGCGGAAAGATCCTTATAGGCATCGTCGCTACCACCGGCGTGAACATAGATGGCGTCGTACCCCTTGGCCAAGCTTACATAATATGGCCTGGCACTACGAATAGAGCCTAAGTCCCCATTTTTCGGCAGGGAGGTGAACAGGCCCATACACCGGGTGACGCCGCCTTCTACGACCACCTCAAAGAGCCAATCTGCTTCTCCCACGCCGCATTGGGGCAGGGCGGGCTTTACATTGTTAAACATCACGGCATAGGGCCGGTTTGTAACCGGCTGGTCCACCGCTTCGCCGGTGAGAGGATTCCGGTCTTTCTGGGAGACCGGCTCTGTGGCAGGCGCAGTCGAAGGCTGGGTCTGCTGGGTGGAGGTGTCCGCCGTTGGCGCGGTGGGAGCAGGGACATCTTCTTGCTTCTTACCGCATCCACACAGGAGCGTCATGGTTAACAGCAGAATACATAGGCTTTTTCGCATGGAAAACATCCTTTCTGTCAATGGTTTTGGGGATCCACTTCTGTGGCTTCCCCAGAATCCGCTGTGGTTTCACTGGTTTGCTCTGTGGCATCCCCTTCCTCCGGCGTAGGATCTGACGGTTCCTCCTGTTGCGCAGTCGGTGGGGCATAGTACAGCACATTGTCTCTGGCAGGTTTCAGATCGACAACGGTTCCTCGAGCAGCATAGACGGCATAGGTGCGGAACAGCAGGGGAATCAGCCAGCCGTCTTGGGCGATCATCTGGTGCAGATTGTAGTAGTTGCCGCTGTTTTCCAGCGCTTGCAGACACATGGCGTAGGTGGGGCCATCGGCTAACCCACCAATGCTCAGGCTGCCCTCCTCGGCAAAGAAAGGGGAAAGATCCATATTGGGCGACAGCTTGGTCTGCCCCAGATACAGGTCATAGGTGTCTGTCTGTAGCGCTTCCTGATAAAACTCCCCGGACTTTTCCAGAGTGGTGGTAGGTAGACCGCAGGCGGTCAATGTTTGCGCGATCTCCCTGGCCAACTGGAGTCGGATCTGGTCGCCGCTGTTGACCAGCAGCACCAGACTTTGCTCGCCCAGACTCGCTTCGCTGACTGCCTGCTGCAGCTTGCCCTGGGCATAGCCATAACTTGCGGCCAGATTCTCGTGATAATAGGGTGTGGCGGGATCCGCCGGTAGGCAGGCGCTTCTGGCGAAGCCCCGGTAGTAGTTAGCCACCATGGCGTCCCGATCCATGGCATAGGTCAGGGCTGTGCGCACTGTGTCATTTTCCAGCACTTTGCTGCTGGAATTGCAGACGAGATAGACCATGATGCCGGTGCTGCAATCCCACAGCTCGTAGTCACAGCTATAGTCTGCGTAGGAATCAGAGCCGGGATCCGTGCAGACCAGCCCCACATTGGAAAATTCGAAGCCGTCCCGGATTTCTGTGGCCGAGTTCATGGGGAGTAAAGAGATTTGCTGGGCCTGGATCGGAAGTGTGGCGCTACACCACCAGTTGCCGATTTGTTGTAGGCGCAGTTGGCCGTTGGATTCCTCCAGAGCGTAGGCCCCCGTACCCAAAGGTCTGGCGGCGGATACCATTTCCTGTTTTACAATGGGAATATCCAGCAGCACAGTGAAATCCTCATATTTGGTGTCCAAACTGACCACTACTGTATCGGTACCGTTGGCGGTGATGTCTGTCACATGGAGAAACCTTCCACCATAATAGTCGCTGTTTCGCGCGGCCTGTAGGCTGGCCACCACATCGGCTGCCTGGATGGGATCCCCATCGGAAAATACCGCTGGAGCCAGGGTAAAGTGGTAGCTGGTCATGTCCTCCGAACGGGTAAATTGGGCACAGAGCATGGGCTCGGCAATGCCTTCCCGATTGATGCAGAACAGCCCCTGGTACAGCAGAGAGAACAAGGTGCGGTTGGTAAAGCCGCTACAGGTGTAGGGATTGAAGCCCTCTTCCTGCCGGTAGGCCATGGAGAACTCGCTTTGATTCTCTGGCGCTGTGGTAGGAACCGTGTCCTGATCTGTGGTCAAGCCGTTTCCCGTGGGGACATAGGCCTCCCGCTCTGCGGCGCAGCCGGTGACCAGCAGCGCCAGGCAGAGAAGATAGGCAAGTAACCGCCTCATTTCGCGTCCTCCCCGCGGCAGATCACCCCGGCCTGGGAGCCACGGTGATCGCCAGTTACCCGATGGGACCAGAACCGGTCTGGCTGACAGGCGGTGCAGTCCGTACTTACATCAATGCGGCATACCCCAGCCCGCTCCAGCCAAAGCTTGTTCAGTCCCTTTAAATCTACATGGAATTTTTCGCCCTCCCGCCGGATAAAGGGGGCGGCCGCCGTACCCAACGCCGCTTCCATGGCCTTCGGTACATCCGCGCCGGTTTCAAAGCAGCACATGCCGATATTTGGCCCGATGGCTGCCCGGAGATCAGAAGGCGAACAGCCAAAGTGTGCTACCATAGCCGCTACGGTCTTTGCCCCGATTCCGGCGGCGGTACCCCGCCAACCTGCATGAACTGCGCCCACGGCGCCAGTTTTCGGATCCCATAACAAAATAGGGGTGCAGTCGGCGGTAAATACCGCCAAAGTTACCCCCGGCGTGTTGGTAATCAGGGCGTCACATTCCGGTTCCATAGGCTGAAGTAGTCCCCGGTCACAATTCGCAAGCCCCACAGGCAGGACCACATCGGTATGGGTCTGATGGGTTAAAACCAGACGATTCAGGGAAAAACCCAGAGCGCGGCCTAAAATTTTGTAATTTTCCAGCACATTTTCCGGGGAATCTCCCCGGTGAACCCCAAGATTCAAAGAGGCCAACGCTCCAGAGCTGACGCCGCCCCGCCGGGTGGTAAACCCATGGGGAACCGCCAGAAAATCGCTGGTCAGGTATTCCAATGTATTAACTTGTTTGACAGAAAACGCCATCCATGGCCCTCCTTCATAATAAAGAGGATTGCAAAGAAAAGAAATTTTTCCTCGCGCTTTTGTGCGGCGGAAAAGGTCCCCACGGCCGGAAAAGCTTCCGTAGAAAAGTGCCAATCCGTTCGCCTTGGCGCACAGCGCGCTATACAAATCTTCTCGTTGACAAGGCCAAAATGACCCCGCCAACGAGAAGAAACGCCTATTTTGTGGTTATCCTTGATCCAGCCCGGCAGCGATGTCTTTGTCTCGGCAGCACTTCTTGTATTTTTTGCCGCTTCCACAAGGGCAGGGATCATTCGGACCAATTTTCACGATTTTGCGCACCGGCTTTGGCTTCATCGTATCGTCTTCCGCACTGCCAGCACTGGTTTCCTTGGCTACTTTTTCGCGCTTTACCTCCTGGGTGGGGCGCAACTGCACCAGGAACATCCGGCGCACGGTCTCCTCCCGGATTGCGGCGATCATAGCTTCGAACATCTCATAGCCCTCATTTTTAAAGGCTACCACGGGATCATGCTGGCCATAGGCCCGCAGACCAATTCCCTGCTTCAGATCGTCCATGGCATCGATATTGTCCATCCAATATTCGTCAACCACCCGGAGCATGACCACACGCTCCAATTCCCGCATG
>CAOJND010000068.1 GCA_948439445.1 uncultured Eubacteriales bacterium
TAGACCGCCGTCCATCCAACGGCCTGTTCATTTCCAGGGTGGCGCGGTATATCTCTACCTATGAGGACCGCCTCTTCTTTCCTTGTCAGCAGGCGGAAAAATAATGATCTTTACAGGCTGAAACGCCCTACAGCTATGTTGCTTTCATGCACAATGACGAAGATTTCTGTTCTGATTCCCGAATTGAAACCGTTCTTTGGGTAAAATGATTGTGTTTTCCAGGAATATGCTGAAAAAATTCATGCAACTTTGTTTTTTAAAGAATTTGACGAAATGGCTGTTTTATGATAGGATGAGCATGTAATCATTTCCCGGTGACTGACGGAAGAATGTGGAGCACCACAGAGGAGCCGGGACCCTGTCAATGCCGGCCGTCTGGGCACACTTGTCTAGAGGACGGGTGTGTCCAGTTTCTATGTTTTAGGAGGAGATTTTATGAAAAAGGTTGGAATTGTGATGGGTAGCGACAGTGACCTGCCCACAGTACGCAAAGCCCTGGATACCCTTGCAGGCTTTGGTGTACCTACCGAAGTTCACATCTATTCCGCACACCGAACCCCTACCCAGGCACAGCAGTTTTCCGCTTCTGCCAGAGACAATGGGTTCGGCGTTTTGATTTGCGCCGCAGGCATGGCCGCACATTTGGCCGGCGCTGTGGCTGCCAACACTACCCTGCCCGTAATCGGCATTCCAATCAAGTCGAGCAATTTAGGCGGTATGGAGGCGCTACTTTCCACCGTACAGATGCCCAGCGGTATTCCGGTGGCTACGGTGGCCATTGACGGTGCAGTCAATGCGGCGCTGCTGGCTGTGCAAATTTTGGCCGTCTCCGACGAGACGCTGGCACAGAAGCTGGCGCAGAAGCGGCAGGCGGATGCGAAAAAGGTTCTGGAAAAGAACGCCGCTGTGGAAGCGGAATTCAATTGTTAATCCATTTTATTCTTTAATATTACTGGAGGATGCAAGCATGGAAATTAAGGAACAACTGTATGAGGGCAAAGCCAAAAAGGTCTACGCCACAGAGGATCCGGCCATTGTCATGGTGCACTACAAAGACGATGCCACCGCTGGCGACGGCGCAAAAAAAGGCACCATTCAGGACAAGGGCGTGGTAAACAACCGCTTGTCCAACGCTTTAATGCAGCGGCTGGAGCTGGAAGGTATCCCCACCCATTATGTACAGGAGTTGAACGATCGGGATACCCTGGTAAAACGGGTACAGATCGTGCCGCTGGAAGTCATCATCCGCAATGTGGCAGCCGGTTCCTTCTCCAAGCGCTATGGCGTGGAGGAAGGCACAGTGCTGTCCGCCCCAACGCTGGAGTTTAGCTATAAAAACGATGATTTACATGATCCTTTGATCAACCACTACCATGCCCTGGCCCTGGATCTGGCCACCCAGGCAGAGCTAGACACCATTGCCACCTATGCTTTCAAAGTGAACGAGGTTTTGAAAAAGATACTACTGGAGGCAAACATCCGCTTGATCGATTTCAAGCTGGAATTTGGCCGTCTGGAGGATGGTACCATCATTTTGGCCGATGAAATCAGCCCCGATACCTGCCGGTTCTGGGACGCCATCACCGGCGCACATTTGGACAAGGATCTGTTCCGCCGGGACCTGGGCGGGGAGGCCGGCGCCTATCAAGAAGTCATGCACCGTCTGCTGAATCAATAATGGAGGGTTCCTGTTTTGGGTGGTTTCTTTGGTACAGTTTCCAAGCGTGATTGCGTATTGGATATTTTCTTCGGTACGGACTATCACTCGCATCTGGGCACACGCCGGGCCGGTATGGTGATCTACGATGGCGATACTGGATTCCAGCGCCAGATTCATAGCATTGAAAATTCCCCTTTTCGCACCAAATTCGAAAAGGATGTGGCGGATTTTCACGGATGCTGCGGCATCGGTTGCATCAGCGACACCGATCCTCAGCCTCTGTTGGTGCGCTCCCATCTGGGACTATACGCCATCAGTGTGGTCGGTATCGTCAACAACGCCAACGAATTGATCGAGGCACACTTTTCTCAACATGGCTATCAATTCATGGCGATGAGCACCGGAAAGGTCAATCAAACCGAACTGATCGCCGCCTTGATCAATCAGAAAGCAACGCTGGTAGAAGGCCTGCGCTATGCCCAATCGGTGATCGATGGCTCGGCCACCATTTTGCTATTGATGGCCGGAAGCATTATCGCAGCCCGGGACTCGCTGGGCCGGCTTCCCGTATTGGTAGGAAAAAATGAGGAGGGTTGCTGCGTATCTTTTGAGTCCTTCGCCTATCAAAAGTTGGGTTATGAAAACCATTATGAGCTTGGTCCCGGTGAAATTGTCCGTTTGACGGCAGATGGGGTGGAGCAGCTGGCCGCGCCTGGGAAGCAAATGAAAATTTGCGCCTTTCTGTGGACCTATTACGGCTACCCCAACTCGGATTACGAGGGCGTCAACGTCGAGGTGATGCGCTACCACAATGGTGAGATCATGGCTCGGGAGGAGCAGAAAAACGGCACCTTGCCAGAGGTGGACTGTGTAGCGGGCGTCCCAGATTCCGGCGTGCCCCACGCCATTGGCTATGCAAATTACAGCCATCGCCCCTTCGCCCGGCCCTTTGTAAAATACACCCCCACCTGGCCCCGTTCTTTTATGCCCACCAACCAAGCCGTTCGGAATCAGGTGGCGAAAATGAAGCAGATTCCGGTCCCGAAGTTGATAGAGGGCAAGAAGTTGCTGTTTGTGGACGATTCCATTGTCCGGGGTACCCAGCTACGGGAAACCGTAGAATTTCTTTACGAAAGCGGCGCCAAAGAGGTGCATATGCGCTCCGCCTGTCCCCCCATTATGTATTCCTGCAAATATCTTAATTTCTCCGCCAGCAATTCGGAGATGGATTTGTTGGCCCGGCGTACCATTCAAGAGCTGGAGGGTGACGAGGGGCAGCAGCACTTGGAGGAATATGCCGACGGCAGAACAGAGCGTGGACAGTGTATGCTAAAAACCATCTGCCAGAAGATGGGCTTTAGTACCCTTGGTTATCAATCCCTGGAAGGACTGATGGAGGCCATCGGCTTGGACCCCAGTAAAATTTGCACCTATTGTTGGACAGGTAAAGAATAATTCCCTTTTTTTCATGTTGAAAGAAGGGCGTTTTGTGTTGCAAAGGAAGAGGGAATCTGTTTGAGAGAAGAATGCGGCGTCTTTGGGATCTATGACACCACTGGTCAAACCGATCTGGTCTGCGCCGTGTACAGTGCGCTGTACGCGCTACAGCATCGTGGGCAGGAGAGCTGCGGCATGGCGCTGAACTGCGATGGGGTTATCACCGGCTATGCGGATATGGGTCTGGTGTCAGACGTATTTACCGAACGGGTGTTACAAGAACTACCACAGGGAGCAACCATGGCCACCGGCCATGTACGTTATGCCACGGCCGGTGGCCGGATTCGGGCCAATGCACAGCCGATGGTGGTCAATCATGTAAAAGGTACCATGGCCCTGTGCCACAATGGCAATTTGACCAACGCCATGGAACTACGCCATGCTTTGGAGGTCCGCGGCTCTATTTTCCACGGCACCTCGGATACGGAAGTTATCAGTTACCTGGTAACCCAAAACCGGCTGACCAGCCGGAGTATCGAAGACGCGCTGTCGATGACCATGCATCAGATCCGGGGAGCTTATTCCCTGGTGATTATGAGTCACACCAAGCTGATCGCCGCCCGGGATCCCAACGGATTTCGGCCCCTGTGCATCGGAAAGTTGCCGGAGAGCGCGGGCTGGGTCTTCGCCAGCGAGAGCTGTGCGCTAGACGCGGTAGGCGCCCAGTTTGTCCGGGATGTGCTGCCTGGGGAGATTGTGATCGCCAGCCGGAAGGGATTGGAATCCATCCGGGAACACTGCGGAAAAGCCCGGCAGAGTATGTGTGTATTTGAGTATGTGTATTTTGCCCGGCCAGACAGCATCATCGAAGGTACCCAGGTGCATGAGGCCCGGGTGCAGGCAGGCCGGTTTTTGGCCCAGGAGCATCCCGTGGAGGCGGACGTGGTCATCGGCGTTCCCGACTCTGGGCTGGACGCCGCCTTGGGATACGCCCAGGAAAGCGGCATTCCCTATGGGGTCGGCTTTATCAAAAATAAATATATGGGCCGGACCTTTATTCAAAGCACCCAGGCCCAGCGGGAGAACAGTGTTCGGATTAAATTAAACGTGATTCCCAGCACGGTAAAGGGGAAACGCGTCGTGTTGATTGACGATTCCATCGTCCGGGGCACGACTTCGGCCCGAATCATCCGGCTTCTGCGGGAAGCAGGCGCTTCCAGTGTCCATTTTCGCGTATCCGCCCCGCCTTTTGCCCATCCCTGCTATTTTGGAACGGATATCCCCGATGAAAAGCTGCTGGTGGCCACCGGTCATACTTTAGAGCAGATCACCCGTATTATCGGGGCCGACACCCTGGGCTATCTCAGTGCAGAGCACGTTCAACAGCTTGCCATCCACTCTCCCCATTGTAGCTTCTGTACCGCTTGCTTTACTGGGGAATATCCGGTGGAGCCGCCAATGGAAGACCCTGGCCGTCCCTATGACCGGCCATTTAGCCAAAAAAACAGCCCGGATCAGGTGCTGTAGTAAGAAATTAGGAGGAACCCATGGAAAAGAGTTTTTCTGAAAGCTATAAGGCCGCCGGCGTGGATATCACCGCTGGCTATCGCGCTGTGGAGCTGATGAAGCAGCACATTGCCCGGACCAAAACCTCCGGCTGCATGGATGAAATCGGCGGCTTTGGCGGTCTGTTTTCCCTGCCCACCGGCATGGCGGAGCCAGTTCTGGTATCCGGTACCGACGGCGTGGGTACCAAACTGCGGATTGCCTTTTTAATGGACAAGCACGACACCGTGGGCATCGACTGCGTGGCCATGTGCGTCAACGACGTGATCTGCTGCGGCGCCAAACCCTTGTTTTTCCTAGACTATATCGCCTGTGGCAAAAACGTGCCCGAGCGAATTGCCGAGCTGGTATCCGGTGTGGCGGAGGGCTGCGTACAGGCCGGCTCCGCGCTGATCGGCGGGGAAACGGCGGAAATGCCGGGCTTCTATCCGGAGGACGAATATGATCTGGCTGGCTTTAGCGTAGGCATTGTGGACAAGGCCAAGATCGTCAACCACAGCGCCATGCAGCCCGGGGATGTGGTGATTGCGCTGCCCTCCTCCGGGGTCCACTCCAACGGCTTCTCTTTGGTGCGGAAGGTATTCGATGTGGAACACGCCGATCTGAAAAGTCCTTGCCCCCAGTTGGGCGGTGCTTCCATTGGGCAGACGCTTTTAACACCCACCAAAATCTATGTCAAGCCCATGCTGGCCCTATTCGACAAAGTGACCGTCAAAGGCGTCAGCCATATCACCGGCGGCGGCTTTTATGAGAACATTCCCCGGGCCATTCCCGACGGTTTGGGTGCAAAGATTCAAAAGTCCGCCATTCGGGTGCTGCCAATTTTCGACCTGATCGCCAAAACCGGGAATATTCCGGAGCGGGATATGTTCAACACCTTTAATATGGGCGTGGGTATGAGCGTGGTGGTAGCCGCTGAAGACGCCAGCACCGCTCTGTCGGTGTTGCAAGACCATGGAGAGGACGCTTATATCATTGGCCAGATTGTGGCCTCCCAGGACAAGGTGATTCTGGAATGAAAACAAGAATTGCGGTACTGGTGTCTGGCGGCGGCACCAATTTACAGGCCCTGCTGGACGCGGAAGCCGCTGGAAAAATCCCCCACGGGGAAATCGCCATGGTGATCTCCAATGTCCCCGGGGCATACGCCCTGACCAGAGCAAAGCAGGCAGGTGTCCCAGCAGCTGTGATCGATCGGAAGGCCTGCGGCTCTCTGGCAGAATTTGAAGAAAAGCTTCAGGCAATTTTGGAGCTGGACGGCATTGATATGATCATCTTGGCGGGCTTTTTGTGCATTCTATCGGAGAACTTTACGAAAAAATGGTCCAACCGGATCCTTAATATCCATCCCAGCTTGATTCCCGCTTTCTGCGGCGCCGGATTTTATGGGCTTCGCGTCCATGCGGCAGCTTTGACGCGGGGGGTGAAGCTGACCGGCGCTACGGTGCATCTGGTCAACGGCGTGCCGGACGGAGGACCGATTTTGCTGCAAAAAGCGGTGGAGGTTCTGCCGGGAGATACCCCGGAAATTTTACAACGGCGGGTAATGGAACAGGCGGAATGGGTGCTTCTTCCCCAGGCCGCCGAGCTGTGGGCAGAAAAGCTTGCAAGCGCACAATGATTGGAGGAACAACGATGTGTACAATTTCGGCCCTGTTGCAGGGCAATTCCTACCCCGGTCGGGGTGTGATGATCGGCAATTCCCAGGATGGCCGGTTTGGTATCGTGGGCTATTTTATCATGGGCCGCAGCGTCAACAGCCGGAACCGGATCTTCTCCAAAACCGACGACGGAATCCGGACGGAGGCTTTTGACCCCTCCAAAATGACGGATCCCAGTCTGATTATCTACCATCCGGTGCGGGTTTTGGCAGACGGCCGGGTAATCGTCACCAACGGCGACCAGACCGATACCCTACGAGACTACCTACAGACCGGTAAAACCGCTTTGGACGCTCTGTCCACCCGTACCTTTGAGCCGGACGGCCCCAACTACACCCCAAGGATCTCCGGCATTCTCAATCCTGACGGCAGCTATGAACTGTCCATTTTAAAGTCCCTGGACGGCGATCCGTCTTGCTGCCAGCGCAGCTTTTTCCGGTATGACGCTCCCAAGGCTGGGGTCGGTCATCTGATCCACACCTATGAGCAAGACGGCAATCCGCTTCCCTCTTTCCGGGGAGAACCCCGGCGGGTATGCCTATCCGGCGACATTGATCAGCTGACCCAGCAGCTATGGGACAGTCTGGACAAAAGCAATCGGGTTTCCCTGTACGTGCGCTTTACCGAGCTGCAAACGGGATTGACCCAGGAACGGATTGTCAATCAGAACGTCTAACTGCCATATGAAATGAGGGATTGCCCATGGAACGAAACTACGACGGTTATGTCTCCCCCCTGTCCACCCGCTATGCCAGCGCGCAGATGCAGTGGGTATTTTCTGAGAACTTTAAATTCCGCACCTGGCGGCGGCTATGGATCGCTTTGGCCAAGGCGGAGCACGCGCTGGGTCTGGATGTAACCCAGGAGCAAATCGACGAGCTGATCGCCCACAGAGACGATATCAACTATGACGCGGCACAGGCCCGGGAACAGCTGGTGCGCCATGATGTGATGAGCCATGTCTACGCCTACGGCCTGCAATGCCCTAAGGCCGCTGGGATCATTCATCTGGGGGCCACCTCCTGCTATGTAGGCGACAATACGGACGTTGTGATTCTGCGGGAGGCCTCTGAAATTGTGCTAAAAAAGGCGGTTCAGGTGGTGAAAAACCTTTCCGCCTTTGCGGAAAAGTATAAAGATACCCCCTGTCTGGGTTACACCCATCTACAGCCCGCCCAGCTGACCACTGTGGGCAAACGGGCTACGCTGTGGATCTACGAGCTGACCCAGGATGTGGAAAATTTAGAATATCAGCTCTCCCGGCTGAAGCTTCTTGGCTCCAAAGGCACTACCGGCACCCAGGCTTCCTTTATGGAGCTATTTGAGGGTGATGAAGGGAAAATTCTGGAGATGGAACGGCTGATCGCCGCCGATCTGGGCTTTGACGGCGTGGTGCCGGTGTCCGGCCAGACCTATTCCCGAAAGGTGGACAGCTATTTCCTGGGCGCGCTGTCCGGCTTTGCCCAGAGCGCGATGAAATTTGCCAATGATCTGCGGATCTTGCAGTCGTTTGAGGAGATGGAGGAGCCGTTTGAAAAGAACCAGATCGGTTCCTCCGCCATGCCCTACAAGCGCAATCCCATGCGCTCTGAACGAATTTGCGCCCTGGCCCGATATGTGATCTGCGACAGCCTGAATCCCGCCTTCACCGCCGGAACGCAATGGTTTGAACGGACGCTGGACGATTCCGCGAACAAGCGGATCTCTGTGGCGGAGGCTTTCCTGGCAGTGGACGCCATTTTAAACATCTATATGAACGTCTCTTCCGGCCTTGTGGTCTATGAAAAAGTGGTCCACCGCCGTGTCATGGAAAAGCTGCCCTTTATGGCCACGGAAAATATTATGATGGAATCGGTCAAACGGGGGGGCAACCGGCAAGAGCTTCATGAGGCGCTCCGGGTGCATTCCCATGCGGCGGCGGCAAAGGTGAAATTGGAAGGCGGCCAGAACGATTTGATCGAGCGAATTGCCGCAGATCCTCTATTCCCCCTAAGCCGGGAGGAAATTCAAGC